>JBJOIK010000027.1:0-7521 GCA_046047135.1 Actinomycetota bacterium | reverse complement strand
GTATTCTTGCCCGCTCAGACGATTCATCTCATAGATAATCTCATCCGTAATTGAGCGCAAAACATAGCGGTCTGATTCCATCCCGACGAACCGGGAAAAGTCCAGCGGCTCTCCAATCACAACTCCTACCCGATGGACTTTCGGGATGTTGGAACCTAAAGGCATAACCTTCTCCGTGTCGATAACCGCTGCCGGAATCACGGGGACTTGAGCTTCCAGAATCATGCGGGCGACACCGGTTCTCCCCCGGTACATCCTGCCGTCAGGACTCCTCGTCCCCTCAGGGTAGATCGCAAGCACTTTGCCTTCTGCGAGGACCTCGAGTCCCGCGTTGAGAGACGCCTCCGACGCTTTTCCTCCAGATCGATCAATCGGGAGCTGGCCTGCGGAGGTCATAAAGAGTCGAACTGCCCACCCTTTGATTCCTTTGCCGGTGAAATAGTCACTCTTGGCCAAAAACGCCATCTGACGATCGATCACTAAAGGCAAAAAAATCGAGTCAACGAAAGAAAGATGATTGCACACCACAATCAATGGGCCAGTCTTGGGGACGTTCTCAAGCCCCTTCACCCAGGGTCGAAAAACTGTGGTGATGATCGGCCCGATTACCCAGTGTTTCATCAACCAGTAGAAAACCGCTCTCACGCTCGTGCCCCCTCCCCTGTCAGACTAGGCCTCGAGGTGGCTTTGTGCACGGGCGAGTTCTGCAGCACCCACCACACCAGCGGTGTTGCCCATCGTGGCTGCCACAATTCCTGGTAACGGTCTCCTGGATCCTGCGACATAGGTGTCCACGAAGCTCTCGCGGATAGGGTCGAGCAAGAGGTCACCAGCACTCGCCACCCCTCCCCCTATCACGACACTTTCGGGGTCGGTCACCGAGACTAAAGATGCCAGCCCTCGTCCTAAGGCGTGCGCTATCGACGTGAGAGACTCCAGCGCGAGGGCATCGCGATTGCGGAGCAGCAGGCTGAGCTCATCTTGGGTCAACGACGGGCGCTCGAGGCGCTCTCTGGCGTCTCTCATGAGTGCTGTCCCAGACGCGTATTGCTCCAGGCACCCCCGGTTTCCACAACCGCACTGCCTTCCACCCGGATCAATAATGATGTGGCCGAGCTCAGCGGCCATGCCAAACCCGCCCACAATGAGCCTTCCCTCATCGACGAGGGCTCCCCCCACACCGGTCCCTACGGTCAACATCAACATGGAGCTCACGTCAGCAGCGGCACCGAAACGGAATTCGCCCCATCCAGCCGCGTTCGCATCGTTTTCTAAGACGACTGCCATTCCCACCTGCTGCTCAACCGCCTCCTTCAACGGAAAGCCATCCCAGTCGATGTTGGGGGAAAAGAAAATTCGATCTCTCTCACGGTTGAGAAACGCAGCGACCGCGAGACCCATGGAGGGTATTAGGTCATCAGAGCCGAGCTCATCGACTATCGTCCCGATAGCGTCGACGATGTCCTTGGCGCCAGACAGTGGTGTGGGAATTGAGGTCGACCCCACGACGCGACCGTCCGACGTGACCCGAGCGCCTGCAATCTTGGTTCCGCCAATATCAAGGCCCAGTGCATCCACAACGTCATAGTCTACGGGCGCCATACGGGAGCTGTTGCTGAATCAGGCTCGCGAGCGCTACCCGAGGAACCAGTCGGATTCCCTTATTGCTCGAAGAGCTTCTCGCCGGTAATCCGGAGCCAATCCCTGGAAGTACAGCTTTCCTTCGAGATGGTCCATTTCGTGTTGAAGAGCCTGCGCCATCAGGCCGGAGCCCTCCACCTCGACACGCTCTCCTTCGAGGGTGTAGCCCTCGGCGAGAGCGTGGGGATAACGCAACCTGGGGAAGGTGAGACCAGGGACAGACAAACACCCTTCTGACATCTCTTCAGGCTCACCCCACACGCGCACGAGACGCGGGTTGAGGAGATAGCCGATGGCCCCATCGATGTTGTAGCTGAAGGCACTCAGGCCTACACCAATCTGGTTTGCCGCCACCCCGGCCCGACCCGGCACTTTCACGGTGTCGATCAGGTTCGACACGAGCTCGCGCGTTGTCGGAGAACCAATGTCGACGGGCTCCGCGGCGCTAGTCAGGATCGGATCACCAAAGAGCCGAATGGGGCGCTCTGCCACCTCTAGACACCGGTATCTTCGGCGAGTCCCTCCACCACCAGTGCGTCCAACTCCCGCGCAGCTTCTCGCGTAAAGGGACTCAGTCGTGCCCAATCAATGATCGAACCGGCTGCCAAGTAAGGGTCGTAAGGGATTCGGACGACGTCTCGCACCCGCGACAAGAAGTGTTGCTCGATCTCGTCGAGCTTGACCACATTGGTCCCTTGAGTAGCCGTGTTGAGAGCAACAATCGACGCTCTCACGAGGTCACCATAGCCGTTGGCTTCCAGCCAGGTCAGAGTTTCAGAGGCTAAGCGCGCTTCGTCAACGCTTCCGCCAGAAACAATGACCAGACCATCTGCGCGCTCCAGGGTCGGCCGCATCACCGAGTGCACGACACCCGTTCCGCAGTCGGTGAGGACGATCGAATAGAACCTGGCCGCTTGGTCGGCGACTACGTTGTAGTCATCCTCATCAAACGCCTCGGACAGTAGCGGGTCGGTGTCAGAGGCAAGGACATGGAAACGGGTTTTGTCTTTTGACACAAGCTCAGCAAAGTCTGTAAAGGATGAAATTCCCGAGGCCAGGTTCACGACATCGCGGACAGTAGCCCCCGTGGAGCGCGCTACTCGCTCAGCGAGCGTTCCTCGGTCAGGATTGGCGTCGATCCCCAATACACGATCGTCTCGAACCTCGGCAAGAGCCATCCCCAGAAGCGTGGTGACCGTGGTCTTGCCCACGCCACCCTTCCTCGTCAGGACTGGAACGAAGCGGGTGCCCTGCTCGAAAGGATGGGAGATTCGACGATTGAGAGCTTTTCGCTCCCGAACCGCCCGTGAGTCGCCCATATTGATGAGGTGAAAACTGATCTCATAGAGGAATTTCTGCCAAAAACCCTCCGGAACTTCGCGATAACGTCCGGTGGATTCGATCAAACGGTCATCGGTCAACATCGCCGATGGCTCAGGAGCTTGGCCGCGGTTTTCTGCCCTGCGGTGGTACAGGGCATCCCCATTTGTCTTGACGGCGACCGTCATCGTCTCAACTGCCCCTGTCTCCAGAGACACAGGATCGACTGTTTCTTCCTCTACGGAAACCTCAACCGGAACACTCACCACGGAGCTATCGTCCAAGCTCAGGTCGTCGTCCTTTTTCTTTCGCATTCACAATTCCTTCATCATGGGGTGAGGCAAGACCCCGATTCTATATCGCAACACTGAATTTGCTTTAGATGTTTAGTCTCGAGGATAGGAGACTCGGGACTAACCCTCAATCTCCAGAATGAGGTCTCCCGCTTCGACCTGCTGCGTGGTCGGAATTGCAAGTCTGCTGACCTTCCCGCTTCGGGTCGCGCTAATTCCGGCCTCCATTTTCATCGCCTCAATTGTGGCCACAATCTGCCCCTCGGCGACAACGCCACCCGCCTCCACAGATACCGTGACAACACCTGAGAATGGGGCCGAAACATGCCCTGGATTCTTGGGATCAGCTTTTTCGGCGTGAGAAACCTGGACGTCGATAGATCGATCGCGCACACTAATCGGTCGCATCTGTCCGTTCAGCGAGGCCATGACAGTTCTCATGCCTCGGTCATCTGGTTCAGAGATTGACTCGAGCGACACATAGAGGCTCACACCCGGCTCAACCTCAATGACTGATTCCACGCCCGTCTGCAACCCATAAAGATAGTCCTTAGTGGAAATGACTGACACATCACCGAAGTTTTCTCTCACCTCGTGAAAATCCCTGCTAGGACCAGGAAACAGCAACGTGTTGAGCATGTCCTGACGAGTCCGGCCAGGTGTAGAAAGAGCGTCCTTCTCGGCCTCTGTCAACTCCGTCATCGTGGGCTTTCGAGTCTTGCCTTTCAAAATCTTGGTCCTCAAGGGCTCTGGCCAACCTCCTGGAAGATCGCCCAACTCACCCGCCATGAAACCCACCACCGAATCTGGGATATCAAATGCACCGGGGTTTTTCTCAAACTCTTCAGGTGCAACGTCCATGGCCACCAGGTGCAAAGCAAGATCTCCCACCACCTTGCTGGACGGGGTGACCTTTGTTGGTCGACCGAGCATGCGATTCGCTTCGGCGTACCAATTCTCGATGTCTTCAAACCGATCTGCTAGGCCCAGCGCAATTGCCTGCTGCCTGAGGTTTGAGAGCTGGCCACCAGGAATTTCGTGATGGTAAACCCGCCCTGTGGGGCCAGGAAGACCTGATTCAAACGGCGCATAGGTCCGTCGGACGGCCTCCCAATATGGCTCGAGGGCAGAAACAGCCTCTAGAGACAAACCAGTGTCACGCTCGGTGTTTTCCAGCGCCGCCACCAACGACGACAGGGAGGGCTGACTCGTCGTTCCCGCCATTGCTGCGTTCGCAGCATCGACGGCGTCAACGCCCGCTGCGCTCGCTGCGAGGAGCGTGGCGAGTTGTCCGCCTGCTGTGTCGTGTGTGTGAAGGTGAACGGGCAGATCAAATCTTTCCCGAAGCGAAGTCACCAGCTTCGAGGCAGCCTCAGCCCTCAACAATCCGGCCATGTCTTTAATTGCCAATATGTGAGCACCTGCGTCGACCATCTGCTCAGCCAGTCGGAGGTAATAGTCGAGCGTGTAGAGGTCCTCTTTTGGATCCAACAGGTTCCCGGAGTAGCACAATCCCACCTCGGCCACTGCAACGCCCGTCCCCAAGATCGCATCGATAGCGGGCCTCATATTGGTGACGTCATTGAGTGCATCAAACACTCGGAAAATGTCGACACCGCCCGCCGTCGCCTCCTCCACAAAAGCGTCCGTGACGGTAGTCGGATAAGGGGTGTATCCCACGGTGTTCCTGCCCCGGAGGAGCATCTGAATGCACACATTGGGGAGCCCTTCTCGGAGCGCGTGCAGGCGCTCCCACGGGTCTTCGCCGAGGAATCGGAGCGCCACGTCGTAGGTGGCGCCACCCCAGGCCTCGACCGAGAGAAGTTGTGGGGTGGTCTTCGCGACGGCGGGGAGCACCCCCACCAAATCCCGGGTGCGCACCCTAGTTGCGAGCAACGATTGGTGTGCATCTCGGAAAGTGGTGTCGGTAACAGCAAGAGCGGTGGACCGACGCAAGTCCTCAGCAAAGCCTCGTGGTCCAAGCGCTATCAGGCGTTGTTTGGAGCCCGAAGGAGGTTCACTGCTAGGGATGGGAGGCAGCTTCGAAAGTGGGTCTGCCACCATAGGTGCCTCGCCGTGGGGTTTGTTGACGGTGACATCGGCAAGCCAGGTGAGGAGCTTGGTCCCGCGATCTTTACTCGACCGGGACTTCAAGAGGTGAGGTCGCTCGTCGATAAATGAGGTGGACACATTTCCCGCAAGGAATTGTTCGTCGTCCACCACCGCTTGCAAGAAAGGAATGTTTGTCGCCACACCCCGAATCCTGAACTCGGCAAGTCCTCGACGAGCCCTGGCAACTGCGATTTCGAAAGTCCTGCCTCGAGTTGTCATTTTGGCGAGCATCGAATCGAAATAGGGGGAAATCTGGGCACCCTGATTCACTGTGCCTCCGTCGAGGCGAACACCTGCGCCACCGGGCGAGCGGTAAGTGGTGATTTTTCCCGTGTCAGGGCGGAAATCGGCCGCTGGATCCTCGGTCGTGATGCGGCACTGCATAGCGAACCCGCGAGGCACGATGGCGTCTTGGGTGAGACCCATCGATTCCAGTGTTTCTCCCGACGCGACGCGAATCTGAGTGTGAACGAGGTCGACGTCGGTGATTTCTTCGGTCACCGTGTGCTCGACCTGGATTCGAGGGTTCATTTCGATGAAAACATGCTGCCCGGCCCGCTCCCCCGCGGTGTCAACCAAGAACTCCACAGTCCCCGCGTTCTCATATCCAATTGAGCGCGCGAAAGCGACGGCATCTTTCAAGATGGCCTCACGAATACCCGGGTCAAGATTCGGCGCAGGGGCTATCTCGATGACCTTTTGGTGGCGACGCTGGACCGAACAGTCACGCTCATAGAGGTGCAGTGTTGCTCCTGTTTTGTCGGCCATGATCTGGACTTCTATGTGTCGCGGGCGGACCACAGCTTGCTCAATAAACATTCGCCCGTCACCAAAGGCGGTCTCAGCTTCCCGCATGGCAGCCTCGAGCGCTGGTCGTAAATCCTTGGCCTTATCAACCCGACGCATTCCGCGGCCGCCTCCCCCAGCAACGGCTTTCGCGAAGACTGGGAAGCCAATTGTGGCTGCGGCTTTCTCGAGGGTGGCAATATCTGTGGTGGCATCGCTGGAGGCCAAAACCGGGACCCCAGCTGCCACCGCGTGCTCTTTGGCTGTGACTTTGTTGCCGGCCATTTCCAATACTGACGCAGGCGGTCCGACAAACACGATTCCGGCTTCTTCACACGCCCTCGCGAGATCAGGATTCTCACTGAGGAACCCGTAACCCGGATACACCGCGTCAGCTCCAGAGAGCTTCGCCACTCGAATAATCTCATCGATAGTCAGGTAAGCGCGCAGGGGATGGCCGGGTTCGCCAATCTGATAGGCCTCATCCGCTTTCATTCGGTGGAGCGAGTATCGATCCTCAAACGGATACACGGCGACGGTCTTAAGACCCAGTTCTACCGCAGCACGGAAAGCTCGAATGGCAATTTCTCCACGATTCGCCACAAGAATCTTGGTGACCATGGATAAGGCCCTTCCCGCCAGACATTGACACCGCGCCGTTCGCAGTTCTGCCTCCTAGCCTAGTCACGACTAAGCTAACGCCGATGCGCGTAATCAGCTTGAGCTCCCTCAAAGGCGGTGTCGGAAAGACAACCGTAACTCTGGGGCTCGCCTCTGCATCGTTTGCCAGAGGTCTTCGCACCCTGGTGGTGGATATGGACCCACAATCGGATGCATCGACCGGTTTGGATGTCATCGTCGGTCGGCACCTCAATATTTCGCATCTTTTGGCTTCTCCGCGGTCGTCACAGGTGAAAAACGCCATTGTCTCCAGTGGGTGGACCAGAAGCCACAAAGGAACAGTCGATGTTCTTCTCGGTTCCCCCGCAGCCATGGCTTTTGACGCGCCAAGCCTGACCAAACGTGAAATATGGCGTCTCGAGGAGATTCTTGCCGCAGTCGAAGATGACTACGACATCGTTCTCATCGACTGTCCGCCGTCTCTCAATGGGCTCACCAGGATGGCGTGGACGGCGAGCGATCTAGTCGCGGTCGTGACGGAGCCTGGTCTGTTCTCTGTCGCCGCAACACAGCGGGCGTTCCGGGCAGTTGACGAACTCCGCAGAGGTGTTTCTCCGAGACTCCGACCTTTGGGTGTGATCGTCAACCGCGTGCGCTCACAGTCCTACGAACACCAGTACCGAATCGATGAGCTCAAACAGATGTTTGGAGCCCTTGTCCTCCAGCCTGAGCTCCCCGAGCGGGTGGC
>JBJOIK010000026.1:0-7676 GCA_046047135.1 Actinomycetota bacterium | reverse complement strand
AGGTCGTCCCCTGGCTCCTGTTTGCGCAAACGCATGAGGCGCTCGACGTACGCAGCGAATTCATCGGCGGCACGGCGCGCTTCACTGCGCGTGTGCTCATCGGGAGCCACTTCATACATTTTCACTATCGCTTGTGACCAGGGGCGAAGAAGGTCCTCATCTTCTGGTGGGAACCCTAGAAGGTGCGCAATTACTTTGACCGGGAGGGGCTCTGCGAAGTCGTGGATGAGGTCGGCAGTTCCAGCCTCGAACTGTCTATCCAACTGATCAAGAAGGTCGTTCACAATTGCGGAAACGGCGGGGCGAAGATCCTCAATCGTTTTGGGGTTAAAGGCTTTCATCACGAGAGATCGAAGCCTGGTGTGTTTGGGAGGTTCGGAGTCAAGCAGTGAGTCGGAGTGGAGGTAGTTAAAGGTTGCCCAGTCATCGACTGGTTCCTTCGGGCTAAATACCCTTTGAAGCGTGCGAGCGCGGAGAACATCGTTTGCGTCCCGGTGGGTTGCAGCGAGAAATTGGCCAAGCTGTTCGCTCCATACCGGCTTATTAGCTACTCGGAGTCCCGCCAGGCCTGGGTAGGGATTCGCCACGAAGTCGGGGCTTTCAAAGTCGGGCACCTCGACGTCGAGTGACATAGTCCCAGCCTAAGTCAGCAGTTCATCTGAGGGGGGCCGAGTCTTATACTTCTCAGATCGCCTGAAGACCCGGGCCTCGCAACTCAGCGAAGCGAGCTAAGAGCAGTACATTGCTGATTTTACGCCTTCGTCGCGCTGTTTACGAGGTCGTGCGATTGGCGTGCGATAGTCTCCGTTCGTGGAGTTCTTTGTCGAAGCGCTACTTCTAGTCCATGTTTTCAGCGGAGCAATTGCTTTGGGGACGGCTTTCATTGCGGTCGGGGTGGCAAAGGGGGCAACCCTTCATCGCAAGGTCGGGACTGTGTTCTTTTGGGCAATGCTGAGTGTGGGAGTTACGGCGATTCCGGTCACGTTCGTTCGCCCCAATCCATTCTTGTTCTTCGTCGCCCTTTTTTCGTTTTACATGGCGTTTGCCGGATATCGAAGGGGTCGCAAGCGTCACGTCGATACGCCACTTGACGTCACTGCTGCATGGTTGATGGTGGCGTTCGGCGTCGTCATGATCGGTTACGGCTTTTTTATGGTCTTCGCTGCCGAACCACTCGGTTGGGCGCTAGCTTCGTTTGGTGGTTTAGGACTTTCGTTTGGGATCGAGGATGTCCTTAAGGCTCGTGGAATCCCCGCACACTCCGAACGAGTAAGGGTGCATTTGTCTCGAATGTTGGGCGGAACTATCGCCACGATTACTGCAGTCCTCGTCCAACAGGTTTTGCCTCTAGTTGATGAGCCGTTTGCCCAAGTTGCACTCTGGCTTGGGCCGACAGTAGTGCTTGTCCCAATAATTTTCTTGTGGAATTGGCGCATCGCTAAGACTGGAAAGTACCAACTCCTCAATCGGAGCCGAGTATCAAAGGCAAATGCCTAAGTCCTCACCGCTATCCTTGCTCTAAGCCCTCGTAGCTCAGCGGATAGAGCAGAAGACTTCTAATCTTTTGGTCGCAGGTTCGATTCCTGCCGAGGGCGCTCTAACACTCGATCACATTGACGGCTAGTCCACCCATCGATGTCTCTTTATATTTGGTGGACATATCGAGACCTGTTTGCCGCATAGTCTCGATGACCGTGTCAAGGCTGATTTTGTGCGTGCCATCGCCGAGCATTGCCAAGCGCATGGCGGACACCGCTGTTCCTGCGGCAATGGCATTTCTTTCTATGCAGGGAAGCTGAACAAACCCACCCACGGGATCGCAGGTTAAACCGAGGTTGTGCTCCATCGCTATTTCTGCAGCATTCTCAATTTGCTGCGGTGATCCGCCCATGAGTGCTGTGACGCCTGCTGCCGCCATGGAGCATGCGGATCCGACCTCGCCTTGGCATCCTGCTTCTGCGCCCGAGATGCTGGCATTTCTTTTGTAGAGGTATCCGATCGCCGCCGCGGTCGGGAGGTAAACGAAAGCGAGGTCGTCGAGGCTTGCACCCATGAACCGGTGGGCCCAATATCCCACCGCAGGAATAATTCCTGCGGCACCGTTGGTGGGGGCTGTGACAACTCGGTTGCCCGCTGCGTTCTCTTCGTTTACCGCAATGGCAAAAGTCTGGAGCCAGTCACTCTCATGGGAAGCTTTGTCGTCCATCGCCGTGAGCTTGCGTGCCATGCCGGAGGCTCGTCGTGGCACTGCCATCGGACCTGGAAGAACGCCGTCGTGCTTAAGGCCCGATTCAATGCAGGCTTGCATCGTGGACCACACCTCGGTCAGCTTTGCTCTGGCAACGTCCTCGCCGTGGACTGCATGGTCATTGGCGATTGCAATATCCGCAATGGTGAGACCTGTTTCGGCCGTGAGAGCAATCAGCTCAGCCGCTGAGTCATAGCGGTAGGGGGCATCCCCCAGCTGTTCTGAGATTGCCTGCGCCTGCGAGCCGTCCTTTTCGATAAAGCCGCCGCCGACCGAAAAATAGGTTTCCTCCAGCAGAGAAGAGCCCCCTTCCATGGCCTCGAACCGTATGCCGTTGCTGTGGTGGGCGAGCCGAGTGAGGGGGGCAAGCTGAATGGAATCTTCTGAGAACGACACCCAGTGGTTCAGAACAGGGGCTTGTCCAGATTCACGCGCCTCCTCGTAGGCTCGCGATACAGCCACAGGATCACAGGTTTCAGGTTCCGCTCCTGCGAGACCTGCGACCAAGGCGCCCAGCGTCCCGTGCCCACTCCCCGTCGCACCCAGAGAGCCATACAGGGTGATTCGTACATCGCTTATGCAGGTGAGAAGCCCAGAGCTATCCAGGCTTTGCGCGAACGCACGGGCCGCCCTCATGGGCCCCACGGTATGTGAGGAGGATGGCCCGATTCCTATGCGAAAGAGCTCAAGCGAACCGACATAGGGGGTATTTGATGTCAGCATCGTGGTGCCCTAACCCCCGGTGCGGGCCAACCATTTCTGGCTGACCCGCACCGGGTTTGTGAAGGGAGTGTTATTTAGGAGCCGGACTTCCTGGCTTCCAGGGCGTATTCCTCTTCGGGGGATAGCACAAGGTTGTGACGTCCCACGAGGGCAAAGCCAAGGAGCATGACCAGGTAGACCACGGCAATACCGACAATCGCTGGCAGGAACGCCGGGTTGATCAGGAACCCGACGAATGCGATACCAGAGATAATCAGAGCCGCCCAACCACCGAAGACACCCCAGGGTGACTTGTAGGGGCGGGGGATGTTAGGCAACTTGTTCCTCAGGATGAGGAATGCGGCTGCCTGCATGCCGTAGGCAAGCATGGCGCCCCACACTGCAATGTTGAGCACGACGGCTCCCGCCACGGCTCCCGCGCCCTCCGCATCGATGGCCGTGAGGACATCAATGAGCAAGAGTGCGACATAGCCAATGACAGCTCCCGCCAAGAGTGCCACGAGTGGCACCTTTTGCTTGTTGGTGACTGACAGCCACTTGGGGTAGTAGCCAGCACGGGAGAGTGAATACATGTTGCGACCGTAGGCGAACATGATTCCCTGGAGGGACGCAAACAGACCAATCAGAGCGAGCAGGCCGAGGACTGCGGCTAGCTGGTCATTCTGCAGAATGGCACGGAATCCATCGAGCAGCGGTTCTCCCGCGACTCGAGTTTCCTCGGCGCCGAGGATACCTGTGTTGAGGAACAACACGAGGAGCCCTGTGATGATGAGGGTTCCACGCGCCCACACGCCGGCCTTGGGAATGTCTTTTTCGGGCGTGTGAGATTCCTCAGCGGCAAGGGGCAACTCCTCGATACCGAGGAAGAACCAGACCGCGAAAGGAATCGCGTACAGGATTCCAATAGGACCAAAGGGCAAGAACGCGTTTCCACCAGCCTCAGGTGCGATGTTGAACAGGTTGTCGAAGGAGAACAGACCTGAGAACAGTGCCATCACCGAGAAGACCAGAATGATGCCGATCGAAATGATGGACACCACAATGGCAAAACGGAATGAAATGGCAGCTCCTGCACCGTTGAGGACAATGAAGATCGCATACAGGATCAACCACCATGCCCAGTTTGGCAGGCTTGCGCCTGTCAGGTCATTGAGGATGCCCTCTGCGTAGGATGCCGAGAAGAACACGATCACCGCAGTGGTTGCGACGTACTCAATCGTCTCTGCAAGACCGGTGATGAAACCACCCCACGGGCCCATGGCGCTCCTCGCGAACGAGTACGCGCCACCGGTGTGAGGCATGGCGGCTGACATTTCACCGATGCTGAAAATCAGACCGTAATACATCACGACGAGAATGGCGAAGGCAATCAGGAGGCCACCGAAGCCACCAACGTCAAGCCCAAAGTTCCATCCAGAGAAGTCGCCGGAGATAACCGCGGCGACCGCTAATCCGCAGAGACCCCACACGCCAGCTGCTCTGCGCAACTGGCGCTTTTCAAAATAACCTGAGGCCACCTGTTTGTATGTAACTCCGGCGACCTTTTTCTCACTTGCCATAGTGTTCTCCCATCTGCCGATGGAGGCTCCGAGGTGGCCAGGCCACCGCCGGTTCCCCTCACGACGTTGTGAAAAAGGAATTGTTGCGAGTCAATCTAGTGCCACATTGGTTGATTAGCTCAACCATTTGACATAAACCTTCAACACAGGCTTGAAAGTGGAGGCTGGTCTCTGTCTTGGTTTTTAGGGGTTTCTGTTCCACAATGGCGGTACACGATATTCCTAAAGGTTGCAAAACCTACCAATAGAAGAGCGGACTTCAATGACGACGACCGGCTTTATCACGATGGACACACTCTCCTCTCTCTATAGCGCAGGTGAGGTTGACACGGTCATCATGGCCTTTACTGACATGCAGGGACGCCTCATTGGAAAGCGGGTAGCAGCGCGCCATTTCCTGGAGAACATCTCTCACCACGGAGCTGAATGTTGCAACTACCTGTTGGCAGTGGACATCGAGAACAACACGATTCAGGGTTACAGCCACGCGTCCTGGGACACTGGCTATGGCGACATGGTCATGGTTCCAGACTTCTCCACACTCCGCATGGCCCCGTGGCTACCCGGCAGCGTGATTGTGACAACCGATCTTCAGTCAACAGAGCACGTGGACGTGAGCGCGTCTCCTCGGGGGATTCTCAAGCGCCAGATGGCCAAACTCAAAGACATGGGTCTCGCAGCGTTTGTGGGTACAGAGCTCGAGTTCATCGTTTTTGATAACTCGTACCGTGAAGCGTTCCAGATGGGTTATCGGGATCTCACGCCGTCTACTGACTACAACGTTGATTACGACCTTCTCGCCTCTACCCGAGTGGAGCCACTTTTGCGAGAAATCCGAAACCAGATGGATGCGGCGGGGATGTATTGCGAGGGAGTGAAAGGCGAATGCAACCTCGGTCAACAGGAGATTGCTTTCCTGTATGACGATGTGCTGAGGACGTGCGATAACCACAGCATCTATAAAGCAGGCGCAAAAATGATTGCCGATGATTTCGGCCAATCAATCACCTTCATGGCCAAATACGACCAGAAGGAGGGCAATAGCTGCCATATCCACATGTCATTGCGCGGCACAGACGGCTCTATGGTCTTCGCCGATGACAAAGACCCGCTCGGAATGTCGGACACATTCAGGCATTTCCTCGCCGGCCAGATCGCATACATGAAGGAACTCACTCTCTTTTATGCACCCCAGATCAATTCCTATAAGCGTTATGTGGAAGGGAGCTTCGCTCCTACCGCCATTGCCTGGGGCGCAGACAACAGGACACTGGCTCTTCGGGTTGTCGGTCGGGGTGCTGGAATGAGAGTGGAGAACCGAGTCCCGGGTGGAGATGTCAATCCCTATCTCGCGTGCGCCGCGATGATTGCAGCGGGCATTGCAGGCATCGAGCAAAAGCTTCCGCTCGAGGACATCTCTCACGGTAATGGCTATGTCTCCGACAAACCACGGGTTCCAGCCACGATGACTCAGGCGATGGAGCTCTTTGCTTCCTCCTCCATGGCACGTGAGGCTTTTGGTGACGACGTTGTTGACCACTATCTGCACTATGCCCGAACCGAAATTGCACAGTTCAATGCTGTCGTCACCGAATGGGAGAGGGTGAGAGGTTTTGAGCGGCTATAAACCCCTCATCGGTGTCACAACATATCGTCAGCCCGCCGAAACCGGCGTGTGGAAAGAGGAGTTTGCGCTGGTCCCCTCGGGCTATCTCAGAGGGGTGGAAAAGGAGGGAGGAATTCCTGTTCTCATTCCGCCCCAGGAATTGACGGTGGAAGAGGCATCTCGAATCCTTCAGGGTCTCGACGGGTTACTCCTGTGCGGCGGTCGCGACGTCAATCCGGCCAGATACGGTGACACACCGCTTGCCACGACGGACCAGCCAGACCTGCTGCGTGACATGACCGAAGACGCCCTTTTGGCCGCAGCTCTTGATTCAGGCCTTCCCATATTTGCCATTTGTCGGGGAGCCCAAATCCTCAACGTGCATTTGGGGGGAAGCCTCATTCAGCACCTCCCGGACAAAGTAGGAGACACCAGGTATCAACGAGGAGGCGGCGAGTTCACCATGATGCCGGTCTCCATTACACCCCACACTCAGCTGTCAGCCATCCTCGATGGTCAGGAGTCCCTCGAATCTGTAGCGATGTATCACCACCAGGCCATTGATCGTCTTGGCGCTGGGGTGGTCGTCAGTGCCATGAGCGAGGACGGTGTCGTCGAGGCTATAGAAGTTCCCTCTCACCCGTTTTGTATCGCGGTTCAGTGGCATCCCGAGAAGACCTTGGCCGATTCGCGTCTCTTTCGAGCGCTCGTGACTGAGGCATCACAGGGAAAGAAGAACGCCTGATGAGTTATCAGCTAATAAACCCGGCCACCCATGAAGCGATGGAGACCATCGAACACGTCGATGCCGAGGGCACAGACGACGCAATTGCAGGGGCCGAAGCAGCCCAAAAGAAATGGGCCGCCCTCAGCCCAGCTGATCGAGCTGCACTACTCCGTCGCTTTGCGCACGCAGTGGAGGCAGATATCGAAAACTTGGCTCAGCTGGAAGTTCGAAATTCTGGACACCCCATCTCTCAAGCGAGGTGGGAAGCCGGACACGTCCGAGATGTACTGACCTACTACTCGGCCTCGCCGGAGCGGCTGATGGGGAAGCAAATCCCGGTTGCGGGTGGTGTCGACATGACATTCCACGAACCGATTGGGGTAGTCGGAGTCATCACTCCGTGGAATTTCCCCATGACGATCGCGTCATGGGGGTTTGCTCCGGCTCTTGCGGCAGGAAACGCTGTCGTCCTGAAGCCCGCCGAATGGACGCCTCTTACGTCGATTCGATTGGGGGAACTGGCGAGGGACGCCGGAATGCCGGAAGGCCTCTTCACGGTCTTACCTGGAAAAGGCTCGGTAGTGGGTCAACGATTTGTCGACAACCAGCGCGTAGGCAAAATCGTTTTCACCGGATCTACCGAGGTCGGCAAACAGATTATGAGGAACTCGGCCGATCAACTCAAACGCATCACCCTGGAGCTGGGCGGCAAGAGCGCCAACATCGTCTTTGAGGATGCAGACGTCGCGAAGGCGGCGGCTCTGGCTCCGTCTTCAGTTTTTGAGAACGCGGGCCAGGACTGTTGTGCACGCT
>JBJOIK010000025.1:0-8044 GCA_046047135.1 Actinomycetota bacterium | reverse complement strand
CAACAATCGACCAAACCAAAGGGATTCCACGAAGTGGACCTGTTGCCTTCTAACCTGTCTTTATTCTCCTAAGACCCGAGCCCTCACATACTCATACGGCCCACCAATGGCATTGGCCTTTTCAGAAGTGCTGAGGATGACTAGCCATTCACCGGGAGATGTTTCGACTGCCGCCGGGTCGAGATAGTTTCGGTCTTCGTCAAAAACAATCGGGTCCTTTTCGATAGTCCAGTCGATGCCATCTACGGACGTGGCGATGAAGATTCGCTGGGGAAGACGGGCGCTATCAGGTGTGGTGGAGAGCATCAGGACCCAGTCACCCTCATCGGATTTCAGCATGAAAGGGTCAACATAGCCATCTGAGATGACATAGCCCTCATCGGGGGTGAAGGTGATGCCATCCTGGGAGGTGGCGGTGCGAAGCACCTCCCACCTCTCGCCTTCTGGCATATCCACCCACATCATCCGATAGGTGCCATCAGGGGCCATATAGGTATCGGGAACACCCCACGCGGGGCCTGGTTTCTCCTGTCGAATCCCCGTGGGGACTCCCTCAGGGAAGGAGGAGAGATCCTGGGATTCGGAAACCATGACAACTTTCGTCATGGTTTGAGGATCCATGGGTTGGCCAGGCTTGGGTGGTGGGCCATCAAATGAGACGTAATAGAGCAACCATGTGCCATCAGGTTTTTGTAGCAGCGAATAATCACTCCCCATGGGGATTCGCATCGAAGATTCGGGAGTGAAGGTAATCCCATCCTCGGATCGGTATGCCCGATCTTGGCCTAAACCTGTCACGAGCAGAAGGTAACCCCCCTCGGGGTGGGCAATGAGCTCTGGCGAGACACCTTCAATGCCGATGCTCTCACCTAGCTCGAGAGCAAAGGATGCTGTGGTGGTTTCTTCGGTGACCGCGGCCTCGTCACCAGCGACGTCGGTTGATGTGTTGGAGGTCGCCTGGCCCTGGCACGCACCAAGAACGAGAGCAATCGATGCGGCTAAACCCGCAACCTTTGGTGCAACGCCCATACCAATACCTCCCTAGCCGACTCTAGAGTAGCCCTCATCACGAGGGGATTTCGCTCGCCGGCAGCAAAGGCACCTTTTCACCATAGAGCGAGATGCACCTGTAGCGCCCTCTCAACATCGGCCATCACCGCGGGAGGTAGGGACGGTCCTGTTGCACGAATCCTCCTGACGTCGACCGAACGAACCTGCTCCCCTTGTGCGATGCTATCTCTCGGTAACCCTGAGTCGGACGACCTGATCAGAGCTTGAAACGGATAGGGCCGTTTGGACTTTGAGGTAAGTGGAACGAGGGTTATTACTCCTCTCTGGCTACTCCACGCCGAGGAGTTTGCTCCGTCGTTGGAAACCACAATTGCGGGCCTCGTCTTGTCTTGCTCACTCCCCTGGCCACCTGAGAGGTCAACCCACACAATGGAACCTCGCTGCGGAATCATCACAATTCCTGCTCGAATAATCCATCCTGCAGTGTGGTGTCCCAGCTGCCGTCGACATCAGCAAACGCGGCCGCATAATCGGTCCGTAACCTTTCTGATCTCCAACCTTGAAGGGCATCGGTCAGAGCAGCCGAACGCGAGCGATAGTGACCTGCCGACACTTGTCGGTCCAGAAATTGGAGCAGATCCTCGGGGATGTTCGCACTAAATTTCATACTTTTAAGAATACTCAGCATTTCTCGAGTCTTGCAGCAATAACCCCGTACCGCGTCCCTGCCTCTCAAATACCTGAGGTAAGCCGCTCAAGAAACGATGTGGACATTCCAAAAAGCTCCCATAAGGAAACACAAACAGGAGGGCCGCTCTTGAAGTCAGCCCCTAGCCTTCATCTTTTTTCTTAAATACCCCAGCGCTCCCGTTGACCACAGCGCCCAGACCACGAGAACTGGCTGGAAAAACAAGCGAATGAATCGCGCCTGATCAGAGTTAAGACCAAATGCGTCAATTCCTTCCACATATTGGTTGATGTTCCCGGGAAAAATTGCAACGAAAAAAAGCGCCGCAGCCAGGCCCGCCCACGGAACCACTACACCAGCAGACGCGAGTGCAATTCCGAGCACGATCTCCACCACACCGGATGCGACCACGACAAAATCAGGTTCCAGTGGCAACCAGACGGGAACCTGAGCCTGAAACTCCACGCGAGAGAACGTCAGATGTCCAATTCCTGCAAAGACCAGTGCCCCACCAAGCAGGAGTCTGGCAACAAACCTCGCAAACTTCATGCCTCTAACCTAAGGGGAACCGAGAGGTCTTCGCGTGGACCTGACGGGAATTGAACCCGTGACCTCTTCATTGCGAACGAAGCGCGCTACCAACTGCGCCACAGGCCCTGGAGGCCCCACGATATCAAGAAATTCCAGACCTATACCGCGCGCCTGCGACGAAGTACCTCGTCGATATTGAGCTTCTCGAGCTTTCTGGTCGGCTGAGGTTCTTTGATGTCTAGTTGTGAGACAACGGCAAGGCCTTCGCCCTCAAAATCTTGCGGGCGATTCTGAAGGGCTGCCACCCTCGCAGCTTTCACCAGTTCATCGTGGCTAGGAAGCGGTGTTTCTTCGGTGAAATTCCTATTCGCAAGAGGTTCAGGAAGGGCTGGCGGTCGCCAGGCCTGCGAGGTGGCAGTCTGAGAAATTGTGGTGTCCGCTTCTCGATGCGCATTTGCCACGGCCCCCGCTGAAGCCTGGGTAACTCGGTTGAGTCTTCCGAGGATCGCGAACGAGATTGTGCTGACCGTGCTGGAAGCCCAGATCACCTGCAGTGGCCACGCCGCCAAATAGGCCGTGGCCGCAGATGTCACACCGATGAGTAACAGCAGGGAAAAGACCTGCTTGGTTCTGCGCCGGCGCTCTGCCAGTGTGAGCACCGGTGACGACATCACACGCAGTGCTCGCTGCGCTTCTCTTTCTTTTCTGGCAATCGAGCGTGCCTTGAGCTCCGCTTTGATTTCAGCGGAAGCCTCAGAGGTATTGGCCAGTAAACGGAGTGTTTGGCCGAGCCTGGCCGCGTTGCGTTCAGTCGCGTAGTACTCGCTTCGCTTCATCCACAGCGGGACCAAATAGACCAACCAGAGAGCGGCGGCAAGGAGCAGCAACAGGGTCGTCCCGGACGTTTCCACGGCCTCTAGGGTATGAGGAAATAGGCCAGAAACCGCGGATTGGCGCGCGAGGCTTAGCGTGGCGGGAGGGGAAGCGGATTGCGGGCTTTGACCCAGTCGAGCTCCGGAATGGACGAAACGCCTGAGGGGACCTGTCCCTTCTCATAGCGTGAAAGAACCCCGCTTGGCACCTCCTCAACGACTAGAGCAAAACAGAAATGGTCAGCCCACGTACCGTCGATGTGGATGTATCGACGGCGGAAACCCTCGTATCGGAAACCCAGCTTCTCCGCCACCCGCAACGAAGCCGTATTTTCGGGCCTGATGCAGACTTCCATGCGGTGCAATCCGCGCTCAAAGAAGAGGTAATCGGTGGCGAGTGCAACAGCAACTGGAGTAATCCCCTGCCCTGCCACACTTTCCACCACCCAATAGCCAAGCGTTGCTGAGGAGAGAGACCCATAGGTGATCTGAGACACATTGAGTTGTCCCACCAGCTCGAAGTCGTGAATCAAGACCAGCGGCAGGGCGGTGCCCTGCCTCGCGGCATGAAGAAGACCTCGAATGCTGGATTTCGCATCCGTTTTGCCGAGGCGAATCAGGGGTGAGGTCGCTTCCCACGGGCTCAACCACTTCCGGTTGTCGGCAAGCGCCCTCTCCATGGCCTTCGCGTCTCTCATGCGAACACCTCTCACCGTCACCAGACGGTGGTGCAGTGTGGGCAGATCCACCATTAGACCGAAGCGCTAAACCGCTTCAACCAGGCCACGAATTCGGGGCCTAAGTCGTCCCTGGATGCCGCCACCTGAACGATGGCTTTCAGATAGTCCAGACGATCCCCGGTGTCATAGCGGCGCCCAGTAAAGACAACGCCAAATACGCCTCCGCCCAGCTCCGAGGCAGCGAGTGCGTTGAGGGCGTCGGTGAGTTGTATTTCTCCTCCAGAACCTGGTTCGGTCGCTTCCAGGATGGGGAAAATGTCGGGCTGTAATACGTAGCGACCGATGACAGCGAGCCTGGAGGGGGCGTTCTCGGGTTGTGGTTTCTCCACTAACCCCGTGATACGCACGACGTCGTCTTCATCGGTGGGCTCCACCGTGGCGATGCCATACAGGTGTGTTTGGTCTGGTTCTACCTCCATCAGTGCCACCACACTGGCAAAGCGCTGGTCGTGAACTTGGATCATCCGCTCGAGGAGAACGTCTCTGGGGTCAATCAGGTCATCACCGAGCAACACCGCGAACGGCTCGTGTCCCACGTGCATGTGAGCTCGCAGAACGGCATGTCCAAGACCGAGCGGATCCTTTTGCCTCACGTAGTGCATGTTCGCAAGATGGGTCGAGTGAATGACTTCTTGGAGTCTGCGCTCGTCGCCTTTGGCTTCGAGCAGGGCTTCTAGCTCAGTGGCTCGATCGAAATGGTTTTCGAGCGCGTTCTTGTTGCGCCCGGTAATCATGAGAATGTCGTGAAGACCTGCCCCGACGGCCTCTTCCACGACGTATTGAATGGCAGGTTTGTCGACTACCGGCAGCATTTCTTTCGGCATCGCTTTGGTGGCAGGCAGGAACCTGGTTCCAAGACCTGCTGCGGGAATCACTGCTTTGCTCAAAGGCATCCCTTTATCGTAGTGCCGGGGCCTACACTGGGGGAATGACGGACAACGGTGGTCCCAGCAAGAAAGCTCTCCGCGCCGAAATTCGAGAACGGCGTCGCATCATGACTCCCCTGGAGCGAGACAAGGCAGAAGCAGGTTTGCTCGCCAACATGAAGGCACTTGTTGACACCCATGTGGCGGGAAAAATCGCGTGCTACCTCTCTCAGCCTGATGAACCCCCCACGAGAGCATTCGTCGACTGGGCGGTGGGCGAAGGACTGGTGGTGCTGGTGCCTGCTGCCAGGGAGGATGGCCTGATGGATTGGGTCTTGTATGAGGCCGACGATTCCCTCACCTCGGACGAGTTGGGCCTCGATGTCCCCGAGAACACCACCTATGGCCCAATCGTGTTGACCCAGGTGGACCTCATTTTTGTGCCTGCCGCATCTGTTGCGGAAGATGGCATGCGACTCGGGTGGGGTCGCGGGTATTTTGATCGTGCTCTCGGTGCGCTTCAGAACGAAGCACCCACCTATGCCGTGGTCTACGACCACGAGGTGGTCGATGACGTCCCGAGGGAAGTTCACGATCAAGCTGTGAAGGGCGCTGTGACGCCGTTGCGTATTATGTCCTTCGGTTGATTTTGGAACCTCAAGGACCCACATGCCTACCTACTCTTACCGTTGCACCGCCTGCCAGGATGCATTCGATATTCAGCAGGCTTTCAGTGACGACGCACTCACGACCTGTGAGAAGTGTGGTGGTTCGCTGAGGAAACTTTTCTCCGCCGTCGGTGTCACGTTTCAGGGTTCCGGTTTCTATCGCACCGATTCCAGGAAAGAAGCCACAAGCGCTACCAGCTCGTCTGCTACGGAATCTAAGCCAGCTGCGACACCGGCGAAAGACTCCAGCAGCACACCAGCCGCCGCCAGCTAGGGCTAGTAGTGGGGTGGTTTTTCAGCCCGTAACCGATCGTCGTTAGTACCTGTGTCCTGACTGTCCCGGTGCTGAGGCTCACCCGTTGTTCCAGGCTTCGGTTCTGTCCTTACCCGCCGGCCGTGGAGCTTCTGGACCTGGGGGGCAGCGCTCTTGGGCTGCTTATCCGGCATGGCTCGCAGGCGCTACGGCGACGGGGTCCATGGGTGCTTGAGCGGCGCCCACCAGGGTCGCAATCCTGGCTGCCACCTCGTGTGGTTCGGTGAATAGTTCCATGGAGAACGCTCGGACGTAGTGCCAGCCCGACCTTGCAAGCGCCTGGGGTCTGGCACGTAGCGCGTCCCTCACGGGTAGAGGCATCAACGACTTATCGGTATCGAGGGCGATGCAGTAGCCGCCGTAGCGGGCAGCGAGTGGAATAACGCCCTTGTACGAGAGCTCCACGGTCATTCCTAACGCCTCGAGGCGTTTCGCCAGGTCAACCAGGAGAGGGTCTGGATCACCGCTGTCGTCACGGGACATTTCTGGCGCATGAACCAGCTTCAGAACATCGCCTAGAGCCCTGGTGGTCGGGGTCAGCCTGTCATCTCGTAAATCCTCTGGTGCAACACAGGTGATGACGCGCACATGGCGTCTGGCGCTGGTGAAGACTCCAGCCAGTAATCGCTCTCCACCTTCTCTCGAGAGCGGACCCAATTCGCTGATGACTCGACCGTGGGGGGTTCTGCCGAACCCGAGGGAGAAGATGACTCGATCTCTCGTGAAGCCTCTCGCTTGGTCGAGGGTGGCCACTACAAAGGGCTCGCTAGAGTCCTTGCTGATGAACTCTGCCAGGTCGGCCCTGGTCGCCGCGGCAACGGACAGTGCTTCATACACTTTGCTCACGTGCTTGGAACTAGCACTCAACACCATCAATGACTCACCGGGCCTCGTCACCACGTGATCGATTACGTGATCGACGACGGCTCGCACCTCGGTGTCGACGCCTTCCACGATGCCGGTGGTGGGGTCAGGCATCCCGTGGCCATCCTCCAGATGGTCTACCACCAGGGAGGGATGGCCAAGGAAACTACCCGCCCACGGCATTGTCTTGGCACGGCCGCCATAGAAAGCAGTATTGACAACTCGAGCGAGCTCGTCCCCGCTCGCTCGGTAGCTGGTGGTGAGGTTCAGTGTGGGAACGAGAGCCGAGAGTGCGGCAAAGAGCGAGGACTCGTGTTGTTCCTCCCCGTCGTAGTGGCTTTCTTTCTCAGTGCGAAGACCCAGCTGAAAAGACGACGGAGTCTGGGAGACAGGATCACCCATGGCTACGACTTGACTCGCTCTGCGCAGTGCGCCGAGAGACTCATGAACTCCTAGGGCACCCGCGTCGACCACGACAACCGTGTCAAAGCGAGTGGTGTCCGGCAGGTGATACACCTCGTAGGGTGTCGCCAACCACACGGGAGCAAGTGCTTTGGTGAGGTGTGGGGTGAGGGCACTCAAGCTGTGCACACTCGCCGTCTGGTTCTTCAAAATCTTTTTCAAGTCCTTCGCCTCTTCAGGCCAGTCCATGAGCCCCAGTGACCAGCGCTCGGCTAGCAGCCACGCCAACAACTGGGCGTTACCGCCGGCGTGTGCTTCATCGACCAGCCTGAAGTCGGCTTCCAGGCGAAACAAAACATCCTTGTCCGAACCAAGGAGCGCTTCCTCTTTGTCGAGGATGGTCTCCAGCGCGCCTCGCCACCAGGCCAATTCAAGCTCGGCAGCCACCGCATCACCCTCGACGTGACGGGCTGCGAGATCTTCCACTAGCGGACCCAGGTGCATCTGCTCCAGGTGATCTTGGACTTCTCGGCGCTTCTCCAATGAATGAAGAACTTCGGATTCTTTCGAGAGCTCCTGAAGGAACGCTAAGAGCTCGTGGGAGAGCATGTCGGCCAAACGTTCGCCTTTACCCGATCGACCCAAGACGCGGTCAAGCTCGTGAAGGTCTTGCTCAACCTGTTGGTAGAGCACGTGCGCGTCAGCTAGACCAGACGGGATGCTGGGTGGGTGCCCGGTGTCTACATACCTGTTCCACAACTCACGCTGTGCCTGGATTTTCACGAGCGATTCGTGCAGGTCGCTCACCGAAACACCCGGTCGCACGTGCTCTTTTGCCAGACCCTTGAGACGCTGGCGCTGCAATCTGGGCATCGATTTTGCAAGCTCTTTGGGCCCGGTCGCGGTGATCAAGTCTTTGAGGGAGCGATCGAAGACAGAGGGGAGGAATCGGTCGAGGCTGTCACGGATATCGATCAGGAGGTGAATGAAAACACCCATCTGACCCACCGTGTTAACAGCGGGCAAAGGTGTCTGGTCGAGGATGGGTCCGATGCGCTCCAGAAGCCTCGGCAGTGTGTCAGTGGAGAG
>JBJOIK010000024.1:0-8046 GCA_046047135.1 Actinomycetota bacterium | reverse complement strand
GGCACTGTCGATATCCCGCCTTCGGTCGCGGCGTAATCGGTCACGATAGAGAAGACCATTGAGGTGGTCGAATTCGTGCTGGAAGATTCGCGCGAGCCAGCCCTCAGCCTCCACCCTGATCGGTTCACCCATCCGGTTGAGACCGGTGAGTACGGCGCGGGGGTAGCGGGCGAGAGGTGAGCGCTCACCCGGGATGGAGAGACAACCCTCCTCGGCGGGGGTTCCCCAGAGGAGGTCCTTACGCCAACCCGATAGTTGGAGCGTGGGGTTGATCACTTCCCCCTCCGACAGCGCGACACCGTCGTCGTAGTGCCACACAAACACTCTCAGTCCCACGCCCACCTGGGGAGCTGCTAAACCCACCCCGGGCGCGTTATGCATGGTGTCGACCATGTCGTCGATGAGCACCTGAATTTCGCTGGTGATATCGGCGACCGGCGCTGCAGGAGAGTGAAGGACGGGTGTTCCGGTGATCTGTATGGCGCGAATGCTCACCGTGACAGGTTAGTGCTCAGTCGAACCTGGCAAGATAGGCAACCGTTGTTACATCGAAGGAGAACACTGTGAACACTGCCCGTGGAATTGCCGCGCTAGAAGCTGGAGCGGACCTCGTCCCTTTTGAATTCGAGCGGAGAGAAACGGGTCCGGGTGATGTGAAAATCGAGATTTCTCACGCTGGTGTGTGCCACTCGGACATTCACACGGTGCGCGGTGATTGGGGTGACCAGCACTATCCCATCGTTCCCGGACACGAAATTGTGGGCCGCGTGACTGAGATGGGCTCCGACGTGAGCGGTTTTGCGGTGGGTGACTATGTCGGAGTCGGGGTGTACGTCGATTCCTGTCGCCAATGCAGCAATTGCCTCAGCGGCAACTCGCACTTCTGCTTTGGGGGAATGACCGGCACCTACGCTAATGAAGAGCGCCACCACGAAGGCTGGACGCAAGGCGGATACTCGACCCATATCGTCGTGGATCAGGGCTACGTGGTTCATGTTCCCGACACCCTCGACCCCGCCGGCGCTGCGCCCCTGCTGTGCGCGGGAATTACCCTCTATGCGCCACTCGCTCGTTTCAACGTGGGCAAGGGCACCAAGGTGGCTGTCGTGGGGCTTGGGGGACTGGGGCACATGGGCGTCAAGTTTGCTGTGGCGATGGGTGCCGAGGTCACTGTGATTTCTCACTCGGCGTCAAAGGAGGCCGATGCGAAGAAACTCGGAGCACACCACTTCCTACTTTCCTCTGACGATGAGCAAATGAAGTCACACCGTTTCGCCTTTGACGTGATTTTGAACACGGTATCGGTGCCCATTGATGTGGACGCCTACCTCGAGCTCTTGGGGTACCAGGGCACCTTCGTCCAAATTGGCCTGAGCGGCCAGCCCTACTGCTTCAGCGCCGGCACCATCTTGTATCAGGGCCGCTCCATCGTGGGCAGCATGATTGGCTCGGTGGGCCAGCTGCAAGAAATGCTGAATTTTGCGGGTGAGCACGGTATCCACTCGGACGTGGAAGTCATCACGGCCGACTACATCAACACCGCTTACGAGCGCGTGATTGCCAGTGACGTGCGCTACCGCTTCGTGATCGACGCGTCGACGATTTAACCCCGAGGGGCCAGTAACTCCGGCCCGTCGCCTCGCAGCGGCGCAACGGGGTAGGCCTCGACAGAGCTGAAGACCTGTGTTGAGAGCGCCACAGCCCGGTCGATAAAGTCCTGATCTCCCTTTTCCGAGGGGTCGAGCCACCACTGCCATGCATCTCGGGAGAGAGCCACGGGGCTACGGGGGTGAATCCACGACACCTCTGTGGGTGCGTCCATCGTGAGAATGGTGGCGGTCACTACTGGTGTCTCGCCGTTTGTCCACACGGAATAGAGTCCCGCGAACGCAAAGAGTGAATGGTCCTCAGGCCGAATGACGTGGGGCGTTTTTACCCCTGCCGCGGTGTGCCATTCGTAATACGCCGTCGCGGGAATCAGTGCCCGGTGGTGAGCCACCGCCTGGCGAAAGGTGGGTTTGGTGGCAGCGGTTTCGCTTCGGGCGTTGAAGGTCGGGTAGGGGGTTTCGAGAGTGTCAGACCACGAGGGGGTCAGAGACCAACGGGCGGGGCCCAGGGAGCGGCCCTCGGAGGAATCGATCAGGACCGGAATCGTTGACGTGGGAGCAATATTCCACCGGGGTGCCCACTCGGGGAAGCGATTGTGGTCGACGAGGAACTGAACAATGAGTTCATCGAGGCTCTGATCGAGTGCGAAACGACCACACATAGCTACAGTCTGCTCCCAATTAGGCTTATGCCGTGGAACCGTGGGATGTGATCATCGTTGGCGCCGGTGTGACGGGGTTGAGCCTGGCGCGTCTTCTGCACGACGACGGGTACCAGGTGTTGGTGCTCGATAAGTCACCTCGCACAGGGGGACGGCTTTCGTCCAAGACGGTGGGCGGATTCACCCTCGATCCGGGACCGAAGCGAATGCTGAGTGAAGACCCGCAGGTTCAGGAACTTTTGACCAGGTGGTTGGGAACAAAGTGGATTCCCTCACAAAGCCACCCCGAGAGTGCTCTGTGGCACTTTGCCAACAACGCCCGGGATATTGCCGAACACTGGGGCTATGGGCTTCGGGTGCAGCGCAACCACATCACCCACCTCGTGGAGGACGGGGCGGGACAACTGGGAGTGGTCCGACACGGCTTCGGTGAACCTCTATGGGGGCGCAATGTGGTCTTGACCGCACCCATCCCCCAATCCCAAGCAATGATTGCCTATAGCGACTTTGCTTTGGATTATGAGCTGGACGACGTGAGTTACCACCGTCGTCAGGTTCTTCTCGCCACGATGGAGGGGGACGGTATTGAACCTGACTCCAGCTGGTCCACCGACATCATCGAATCAGTGAGGCTTCGCCCGCACCACGAAGGACTCTTGGGGGTGGAAGCGATGGCGCGGGAGTCGTGGAGTGAGGCAACGTGGAACGACGATTCGACCATCTCGCACGGAAGGTTGTTGTTGGAGTTGGGGTTGCTCATCAACCGGGCGCGAATTATGGATACTCAGGTGATGCGCTGGCGTTATTCCGTGACGGATAACCCGCACCCCCAACGGTTTTGGCGTCACGAAGAGCTCGGAAACATGTGGATGGCCGGGGATGGCTTTGGTGAGAACACCGATCGCGAATACAGCATGGAACGTGCGGTGCAATCAGCGGTCGCGGTCTATGAACAACTCTCCATTGCCCGCAACTAAAAGCTGAGCTGGCACACCGACTTGCTCACTCCGTCGCGACCTCACGAATCGATGAGGCCATATCAGCGGGTGGATATGAACTCTGCGCACCCGCTTTCTGAACGCTGAGGGAGGCCGCGTGGACGGCGCCCCTCATAGCCTGTTGCCAGCTCATACCGTCTTGGAGGAAGCTGCAAAAGTAGCCCACGAAACAGTCGCCCGCTCCCACGGTGTCGACCGCCGTGACCTCTGGTGCCGGGCTGTGACTTACTTCACCCGCAACACAGCCGATGGCTCCCTCGCCACCCAGGGTGACGATGAGATTTACTCCGAGCGACTCAGCCCACGTGGCAATCGAGTCACGGACACTGCGTGAATCGAGCGCCGCACTATCGGCCCCCACTAACGCGGCAGCTTCGACCTCATTCGCGATGAGCCAGTCGGTGGCATCAAGGATGGCGGGGCTTAGGGGGGAGAAGGGTGCTGTGTTGAGAACCGTCGTGATTCCCCGCTTTTTTGCTTCAACGAGTCCCGCTTCCACCACATCGAGACCGACCTCCAATTGGCTCACCACCATCTCGACCCCGTCAAAGTGGTCGAGTGTATCGGTGACGGCAGTCGGAGTAAGGCGCTGTGAGGCTCCGAGGGCCACCACGATGCGGTTTCGCCCCTGCTCATCCACGGTGATGTTGGCCACACCCGTCGGCAGATCGTGACGAGTGAGGCAGTCCAACGCAAGGCCGTCTGAAGAGAGGTGTGACCAGACCATGTCGCCAAAATCATCGTTTCCAATCGCTCCGACAAAGGCGACCGTTCCGCCCGCCCGAGCTGCGGCGACAGCCTGATTGGAGCCCTTACCGCCCATGCCGATGGTGAAATCGGTGCCCAAGACTGTTTCGCCATCGGATGGCATCGACTTCACGTAAGAAGTGAGGTCGATATTGCAGTTACCAAACACCACAATCGGGACTGAGCTCATCGGTGAATTCTCCTTCAGCCCACAGACTACGGGGGTAGCCACCGGCTGAGAAGAGCACTGGGAAAACGTGCGCAGCCCTGATTGGGTGTCGCCTATCGCTTCACTATATTGCGCGCCAATTGAGGCTAGTCGGACCCTATGCTCAAGAGATCGCTGGTGTTCATCACCGTCGCAAACTCGCCGTCGAGACTTGCTGCAGTAGCTCGACTCAGATCATTGGCTGCAATGACGCTCCCGTCGGGATGGGTCATGTCGAAGGTTCTGGTCGCGTCGATCACAAAAGTCACGTCGTATCCAAGGTTTCCTGCCATACGCGCTGTGGTCTCGCAGCAATGGTTGGTTATCAGGCCGCAGATGACCAGAGAATTGTGGCCATGTTCTCGAAGCCACGTGTTGAGATCTGGTTCGCCATAGAAAGCGGAATTCACCGACTTGGTCACGAGTAGGTCGTGCACCCCATCAATTCCTGGCTGTAGTGCGTTCCCTTGGGTACCGGGGGCGAGAGGCGAACCGGGCTCGGCTGAATCATGCCGGACCAACACAATGGGTCTCTGCAGCGCTCGCCAGTGGGTGAGGAGGGCGCGGATATTCTCCTCTGCCATGGGGTTATCGGTTGGCCCCCACCTCGAATCGAGAAAACCTTCTTGAACATCGATGACGATGAGAACGGGAGCGCTAGTGTCCATGGCGCTTCACACGTTATCGGACCTAACGGCCTCGCCGCCGTTGGTGACCCCTCTTGATAGCCTGTGTGCAGGGGGCGGTAGCTCAGCTGGTTAGAGCAGCGGACTCATAATCCGTCGGTCACGGGTTCAAGTCCCGTCCGCCCTACGAAGTAAATCGGTCGGTCATCGAAATAGTCACCACTGGGTCCCCTCGGTCAGTATGGACCTACTAACGCGTTCCGGTTCTTGTCCCGAAAATAGCGGCAGGTGTGTGACAAACACGGAAGCTTCCGGAAGGTTCATAGAAGCCGGAAATAACCCTGGTTGAGGTTCGGTCCTGCGGAGTGGATTAGCACTTCTAAGTGCGGATCAGAAGGTTGCGAGTTCGAATCCCTCCGGGGGTGCCACTGTTCACAAGCGCGACACATGACTGCGTTAGGGTCATACCCCATCGGAGAAGGAACTCTCAGTGCGGTGAGGAAGGTTGAGCTATGTCTCTTGCTGTGGTGGAGCCCGAGATTGAGCCTTTTGACCCTCAAATCTATTTTCCCGAGAAACTAGCGGGAATTGTTCATTTCATTGGAGAACTAAGGCAGGATCGGCAGAGCAGGGCGCTCATCATGCCGAACGGCAGCGTTGAAATTGCATTTTTTCTTGAGCGGGATCAAACGACAGAATTCTATTTGGGAGACGACTCGCCGTCAGACCGCACACAGAGGAACGAGTTCTCCTTGGTGTTCTCGGTTGCGAACCGCCCCCAAATTGTTGCGGGACGACGCATACACGTAATTTTGGCGATGATGACGCCGGCGGCTGCCATGTTGATTTTTGGCATTCCTGCTTCAGAGTTGGCGAACCGCACTGTGGCGCCCATGCACCTGGGTATTGATGTGAGGCCGCTTGAGGACATCCTCAAAACTTTGCCGAATTTCACTGTGCGGGCGAGAGCCATCGAGTCTTGGTTGGCTACGCGACTCCGAGCGGCAGAGGGAGTGCCGGAGTTCTTGTCTTTCCGGAGAAAATTTGTGGATTTGTTTAGAGATGGCAGGAAGGTTCCAGAAGTTGATCAGATGATGGATCTCACCGGCTACTCCGGGGCTCATGCAAACCGTCTCGCTAAACAGTGGCTGGGCACGTCGCTCAGTCGTCACGCGTCGTTGCTGAGATACCGCAAAGCTTTGGAGTTACTCAATGGCCCCATGAGTCTGGCTGAGGTTTCTGCTGAGGCTGGCTACTTTGACCAAGCGCACTTTACTCATCGATTTATCGAGTACTCCGGTATTTCCCCCGGACAGTATCGCCTGACGCCGAGGACAGGAGCAGACACCCTACACGTCGCCTAGCTGGTCATATATCCGGCTAGAAGGATGATCATTTCGTACAAGACTGCTTGAGCCCTGGGCGGGAGCCTTGGAGGAGTGCGGCACTCGTTCGCTCTATTCCATTGAAAGGTCAGGGTATGAGAAAGTTCTTTAATCCGGTCGGTTGGCTACTCGTCAGCACATTGTTCTGGGGAATGGGCGTCACGATGACGCTGTTCTTTACAGAAGAAGCGAACGCAGCCGCCGGCTTGTCGACCGCTCCTGCGGATGTTGCGGTCGGAACGTGGTACTCCCTCGTGTTCATGGGCGGCTATCTTCTTGCTGCTGCCGGTATTGGCTACTTTGCCCGTGGTGCTACCCGTGCTCGCCTGACTTTCGGCATGGGCGTCAGCATTCTATTTTGGGTGATCCTCGGATTGCTCGTGCTAGTCGGGCCAGTGGTCGGCTTCAGCAATTTTGCCCCTGACTATGGCGTGATTCCTATGGTGGCGGCGCTAGGGATGATTATCTCCGGAGCGCTGCACTGGAACGATCCAGAGAACTAAGGGGGCAGTCATGAAATTCACGTCAGAGCAACTCGTCCCCTGGTTCAACCACCGGGTGTATCCCATGGTCGCGTGGGTCTTCCTGCACTTCGCCATGGCGGGTGTCTACATCATCGCGTTTGGTATTGCTGGGCCAGCCTCCGGCATCCCTCTGTTCATAATTTCCGTCGTCGAAACCCTTGGAGTGTTGTTATTCGTCATGTCGACTATCGATGACATGAAGAGGCTGGCTGCAGACATGTCCGATGAGATGAAAGCCACGAGCTTTGGGTCTTCCTTCACGGGCTTCAGCGTCTTTGCGGTGATCTTCTCCGTTCTGATTATTGCCGTCCCCGTGGCACACGGACTCCTGTTTTTGTAACGAAAGGTTGGAAGGAAAACAATGAAGTTTTTCAACACACGATTCTGGCTCCTCGCCAGCGGGACACTCTTTACGGTCTTTCCCACCATTGCTGCGCTTTCGGGAAGTACGGTTGCGGACGCTCCGGCGTATTGGGCGTCCTTTGGCTCACTGAGCGACAGAGAGGCTGCCATGGCCGCTGTCGTCGAATTAGCCTGGGGATTCCACATCCTCGCCCTCGGGCTCGTGGTTCTAGGAATTGGCCTTCTCGCGACAGACCCGCTTCGCGCCCGACTAGGAGTCATCGCGATGGTGGGGTTTGCCGTGAGCCAAATCTTGTCGGCAGGAACCGCAGCTCAATTCGGCTACGGAGGCGCCGACGCGATGGGTGCCTTTGCAATCGTGGTGATTGGAGTCCCACTCCTGACACTTGTCACCTGTGCCGTGAGGTGGAACGGCAGAACTGTCGTCGATAGCTAGGGCGCCCTGGATCCTCGCTCGCGTGGATCCTGCTCGACTGAAAGCGCGCAGGTTTTGTGCAACACCTGTCGCGCTGTGATGAATGCACATTCAGTGCACATCGTCAGCTCTCACACTCCAACTCCATCCACGCCAGTCCTCACTTGTTTACTGGAATCCGCAACCTCAGCTAACACCCTCTAACACCAGCTAATACGTAAGCATCGAACTCATAATCCGTCGGTCACGGGTTCAAGTCCCGTCCGCCCTACGAATGCAAACTTTTTGTTCTCGTTTTTGTGTTCGCCTATAAGTTGGTTTGTTTATTGGCTAGCCCTAAAGAGTCAGAGCGAACGATAAACCCCACGCCGGTGGCCTACTTCGACGGTTAGTACCACCAACATCTCATCGTCAATATTGACCAATATGCGGAACTTGCCTACTCGGTAGCGCCACAGCCCGCTATCTCCGGCGAGAGCTCTCCCGGAACTGCGCGGGCGGTCAAGGTCAA
>JBJOIK010000023.1:0-8053 GCA_046047135.1 Actinomycetota bacterium | reverse complement strand
CGTCGAATCCCAAGGTCGGAGAGCCATACTGGTGACATGGGATTCTTTGACTTCCTGGTGTCCGGAAGGGCACCGAAACTCCATATTGCGGTGGATGAGGGAAGCGGCCACCCGGTCATTTTGGTCCACGGTTTGGCGTCATCCTCAGCCACTTTTGACCTGGTTGTTCCGAGACTTCGCGAGAGCCATCGAGTGATTTCTATTGATCTTCTCGGGTTTGGTGGTTCACCCAACCCGCCCACCGCTACCTACACACACGACGAACACGTGGCAGCACTGGAGCGCACAATCCGCTCGCTCAAGCTGGGGGGCAGAGCGACACTGGTCGGTCATTCCCTCGGATCCCTCATCGCCACCCGCTACGCCGCGCAAAACCCGTCAACGCTCTCCCACCTCATCATCGTCTCCCCTCCGGTGTATTTGCCGGGCAACACGGTGCTCGATCCGCTAGAGAGACTGCAAATGGATGCCTATCGGAAGCTCTATGACTTCATGAGAAAGAACCGCAGCTTCACCGAGGCTGCTGCCAGGGCCGCATCCCTCCTCATCCCCATGAAAGGTGCCCTCGAAGTCACCGAGAAAAACTGGAGAGCTATCAGGCTCTCGTTGGAGAAGTGCATCGAATCACAGACGACCATTACCGATTTATCTCAAGTTCGGGTGCCCATTGACGCCATCTGGGGGACCAGGGATCCCTTTATGGCGCCCGCGGGACTGCGGGTGATTGAGAGAACTCGAGGCATTGCCGTTACGAAGGTGGACGGCGCTGACCACGTGATTAGGCCGAAGTTTGCCGATGAAATAGCGCGTCTTGTGATTAACCCCAGTCCCCCGACCAGACCGATCAGAGTGATCAAGCAGAAGGTCTAGGAGACAAACCGCAGGATTGCGTCGATTGTTTCGTGGGGTCTATCCCGGTGAACGCTGTGACCAGCGCCCTCGATCACCTCATAAGACATGTGAGGGTTGGCGTCGACCATCGTCCGTGCGTAGTCGTTACAAAACATCGAGCCATTCTTCGGATCCGCCCCAATCACGTGGGTGGGAATAGTGAGCGAGGTCGCCTCTCGGGTGACATTCCACGGGTCGTTATCCAACACGGCGTGCTCCAGGGCAAAAAGGCTGGCTGCTCGATGGGCCACGACCTTGAGTTCCACATCGAGTGGATGCCACGAGGGGTTTGCCTCTCGAACCTCGTCGATACCGTGATGAAGGTGACCAAGCCTTTGGTTCTCTAAGACTTGATTCCGGGTGGCGTCACCGAGCTCAAGCGCAGGATCCAGAAGAATCAGCTTTGTCGTCCATGCGGGGTTGAGGTGTGCTGCCATAACAGCGCTTGCTGCCCCAATCGAATGCCCAATCACCACGTCCCATGTGCTCGATGTAAGTGGTGCCGTGGAGGCGAGGTCCCTTGCAAAGTCTTCAATGCGATATCGGCTAGCGCGAGGAGCTTCACCGTGCCCGCGCAGGTCCACAGCCGTTGCGGACCAGCCGGCGCTGGCGAGTGCCTCCATGACCTGCCAACACGTCTGCGCGGATGATCCGAGCCCATGAACCATGAGTGCACACCGGTCGGCGGTGGGGCCGCCCCAGGTGAGGCGGGGAAGGCTGAGCGCAGTCATGGTGCTCATTGTAAGGAAGCACTAAGAAATGTGGTGAGGATGCCTCCCTACACCAACACTTTCTCCATGAAGACACTCAGTGGGTCGTCGGTGTAGGAACCAAAGGGGCCCCTCATGACATACCCCAATGATTCATAGAGCAACAGAGATTCCGGTTGGTGAATACCGGTTTCAAGCCGGAGGGTGCTGATGCCCTCGCTCACAGCGTCGCTCTCGAGTCTGCCCATGAGTTCTCGGGCTATTCCCTGACCTCGATGGTTCGGATCCACGAACAGCCTTTTGATTTCGCCTTCCGTCGGTGATGCGCGCAGCAAACCGACGCAGCCGAGTGCCCGATTATCGAGGAACGCCCCGAGCAACATGTTGCCAGGGGCATTGAGGTCTGTGGCATCAACAATGTGGTTGCTTTCTTCCGGATAGAGCGACTGCATCAACACGGTCGATTCGTCGATGAGGTGTGCGAGCTCAGATGCATGAGCGGGCCTGATGACGGGTGCCACGAAACTAGAGGGCTGTGGGGTATGAGGTGCCGGGCTCAACACCGTAAAGCTCGTGGACGTCGATTGGTTTATCTAACAGACCGTCGACTGCCTGCTTGATGCGGGCGACGGTGTGAAAGTTGTTGTGTGTCATCCAGTTTTCCCTGGTGGCCCACTTTTCGATAAATACCAACGACCCCTCTACGCCTTCATGGAGGGCGTAGAGCTCACAGCCTGGCTCTTGATGAACCTCAGGCATGATCTCTTTCAGAGCCGATCGCACTTGTTCGAGGTGCTGGGGTTTGGGTTGGAAAATTGCGATGACGATGCAGGGTGAGCTCATACAGAGAGACTAGAGCTATCAGGGTGTCCCCGGGAATTCGGGAGCGTTCGTCAATGACCCGAGGCGCTCACGTTGTGTGGATCGGTACTGTCACGATTGCGGGAGCACTCGCTTTCCTGAGTCTCTGGTCTGATGTGTGGGAAGCGTACGTTGGGCTATTTATCGTTGACAAGGGTGCCTACGGCCTGATGGCGCGCAGAACCTGCTACGGAATATCGGCTGCCATAGCCCCCGGGGCAATCTCCTCGCTGCAGTGCAGTGCGATCACCGCTCGATCAAGTTCCGAATAGACGATGGTCCTTCCGGTCCCCCCATCAAACACGCTGGTCGGGTCGTCTACGTCGTTGACCAACCCCATCGCTTGGGTAGTTTCCTCCAGCACGAAATGGGTCAGTTCGTCGCCAGTGAGCTCTGATGCAATCGCCACGGTCATTCCGGTAAGAACATTCTCTGAGTTCCAGTCGTAGGTGAAAAGCCCGACATTGCCCTCGACATAGATGGTCAAGACATCGCCCATCTCGTCTTCGGGGACAAAATAGAAATTCATCACAGTCGGCGAGGAACCAGCCTTCTGCAACGGGTGCGCTTCGCAGGTCGAGTTCCACTGGTCCAGTGTGGTCATCAGTGCTGCTTCCTGTTCTTCTGACATAGGGGTGTGAATCACCACCGAGACGGGACCATCTGGTTTCACGACCCCTTCCGGGCAGTCAGCGTATTCGCACGAAAGTGCCACATCGATATAGCGCTGATTCACTGTTACTGCGGGCGCTTCGGGCTCCTCAACTCCGGGGAGCGCGCAGCTCGAGAGCACAAGGGTGAACGCTGCTAACAAGAATGGGCGCATTTATGCAGATCCTTCTCGAGAGCTCGTCGCGTCATCGCGCATCACCCAGGCAGCCAAGAGCGCGGTCAAAGAGCCGAACAATCCAATCCCGACAACCAGCAAGAAGGTAGCGATGTAGCGACCCTCATCAGTTACGGGGAATCGATCCCCGTATCCGACTGTGGTGACGCTGGCCAATGCCCACCAGATCGCGTCACCAAAGGTCGTAATGTTGGCGCCCTCCGCTCCTCGCTCCGCCTCCAGGACGGAGACCGCGGATGTGAACATCAACAGCGGCATGGTGATTCCGGTGATAACCCCCAGTTTGTGACTTCGGGTAGTGAGATATGGCTCCATGGCTCTCAGCACAATGACAACACGCAGAACCCTCAGGCTTCTGAACGCCGGCAGAATCACTGCCAGGATGCTCAGCCAATGCAACTTGATGAAGGCGAAGAAACCCGTGAGGGTGACAAGTTCGCGACCTACCATGGCGGCACGAGCAATAAGGTCGAGTGCAAAAATCCCGTAGATAATCCAGTTGGCAACCTCGAGAATGGTGGCAAGCGGCTCCGCCGGCTGGGCGATCACCTGAATCGCATAAATAATCAGGTAGGCAAAGCCGAGAATCATCCACGGCACCTCCAGGTCATGCAGCATTTTTTCTGTGCGTTCTTTCCAGTTCATACGCCCCTCCTAGAGCATGCTCGTGAATTGGATGAGAAGGAGGAAGACTGCAACAGCGCCCACAGTCTTCACGACGCCAAACCGTGAGGTCTGAAGCCAATGTTCTTCGCGAGGAGCGCCCTCGCGAGCCATCATGCCGAGCAGTGCTACCACGATGATGAGGCTCAACAGTGCAAATATAAATATGACAGAGAACGAGGGATGGTCACCCCATATCGAGGACAGGGTGTTTTCTAACACAATTTCAAGACCAAGCATCATCGCAAGCCCAGCCAAACCGGTGGGAAGCAGTCGCCACAAGAGTCGGGAATTGGGCAGTTTGTCTGAGAAATAGCCCATCAGGGTTGGCACCATGAATAACAGTGCGGCAAACCAGACGATGGGCCCAAATCCCATGAATGCACTTGCAATAAAGATATAAAAAGCGAAACGAAGGACCTGCGCGAAAACAATTTGTGCCGGTGGTGGCGACGGGAGGGAATCCGGGGTGAGTTCGTCCAGTCGCTGAGGAAAGAAACGCGCGGCAACGTCTTCGACAACGATGCGCAGTGCGATCGCAAGGGTGGCGTATATCTGGAAGGTCAGAACATAGTTTGCGGCGGGGAGAGTTAACCCGGTCAGCGCAGGTAGTGATCGGATTATTAGGCCTGCTACCCATCCCCCCATGAGCGAAGCGAAAGCAATGTCTCCTATCCGAGTGAGCCACTCCCTTCCGCTTCTGGGGGCTGGTCTGCGGAAATCACGGATTGACCGAGCGATAACGATGGGTCCGAACCCTGACACCACGATTCCCGCGAACATCCGCCAATCAGTAATTGACGAAAAATCCATCAAAGGAAGGGAACCAAGGATGAAAGCCGTCATCGCCAGCGACCCGGCAAAGGCGTCAAAAATACCCAGAATGACAAGCCACAGATACAGTGCGACAGGGGGATGAAGGAGCGCACCTTGATTGAGTTCAAGACTCTCCAGAGCGAGGCCAACCCCCACAATGGGAAGGGCAAGAGCGAGCGGCCCTGCTATTGCGCGGAGGTAGCTTCCATCGTTGAGCAGTTTCGCTAGGAGAGGCGATCCTGGCGCTACAGCAAGTGTGAGTTTGGTGCTGGGCCCGTCCCAGAAATTTCCTATTTTCCATCGCCAAAGCGCCCAGCGGTCGCCCCATTTTTTGGCAGTAGCGCGAATCCTGGAAACCTCATAGTCGGCTCCTGCCATGGCGTCCAAGACGTCTTCGGTCATCTCGGCTCCCGCGCTTGCAGTCGAGCCACCTCCACCGCCTGCGCCGGTTCCACCGCCCGATGCGGCCCCACCGGCCGATCCTGCTGCGCTTGCCGAACTCGCGGCTGCGCCAGCTGAACCAGCGGCTCCTGCTGCCGCACCTGCTGCTCCCGCTGCTGCACCTGCGGCGGCGGCTGCTCCTGCTGCTCCCGCTGCGGCCGCCACACCTGCCACCGCAGCTGTTGCTCCCACGAGGTTGTTCGTTGCCTTTACTGCTTCTGGGGTACCGACCGGGTCGAAAGCCACGATGATGGAGTCGTCTCCTGAGGCTCCGATAGCGGTATTGGGGACTGGCTCTCCCACCTGGCTCACTAATTCGATGACGGCAGTGGGGTTAGTCAGTAAGGCGGCCACTCCAGTGGGTTGGGGTGGAGCAGGCGCCGGTTCAGGTTCGGGAGTTATTACGGGAGTTGGAGTGGTCGGCTGCGGTGGTGTGGGCACAGGTGTAATCGGCGGTGTTGGTGCGGCGGGCGCAGGAGGTGGTGCGGGGCTCGGCGGTGTTGGTGCTGGGGGCGCAGGTGTTGGTATAGGGACCGGTGGATTTACCAGGGGTGCGGGAGTGGGTGACGGTGGCGATGGTGCAGCCGGTGTTCCCGTGAGCGAGTTTGACGCAGGCGAATCACCAGCTGAGTTTGTTGCCTTGAGAGTGATCGGATACGCCGTCCCATTGGTCAGCTGGGTGGTTCCGTCAGACGACAAAGTTGTGATCAGAAACGGTCCAGAAGTTTGGTCAGGGGAAAACGCTCGGTAGTTGGTTCCATCCGTCGAGTATTTGTAGTTGGTGATGGAACTGGTTCCTGTGTAGGCGGGTGCCGTAAAAGATATTTTGAGCTCTTCATCATCTGCCTCCACCGCTGTGACTGTGGGTGCGCTCGGGCGAGTGCTCAGAACATCAAACTTTTGCTGTGTCTGCACTGATTCTGCTGTCGACACGCTGGATGCCTCCCGGCCACCAAATTCAACCAAGTAACCGGTGCTGTGGGTGCAGGGCAGGTCGTTCCACCGGCCGTTTCGAGAGCCCCAGTTGGTAACGGCGCAATCTTCATTGCTTCCCGCGTCGTTGGGTTCCCCCGAGGCCCATCCGCCTGCGACCGAGCTGGAGTAACCCCAGTTATATCCGTCGGCGACGACTGCAGGACTGACATCATTTAAATAGTACGTAGAGGCAACACCCGAAATGGTGGGGATGTCACTCGCAATTGAGTCTCCGGTGCCTTCTAATCCAGCCCATCTCCACTGACCCTCATTGGCGCCGGCATCAGTTGTTCCGATCCAGATATTGGTGGCTGTCGTTCCGTCTTTGATGAACTCATTTTCTGCGACGGTTGTTATGTGAGCCAGGTAACCCTTCATCCCATAGAGCGTCATCCCTTGAGCTGTCGTCTGGGCGTTGGTCCATGTTGTGGACGTTGAAACATATTGGTAGTAATGCCCTGTGTTGGAGCTATAGAAAACGTTTGTGTCTGGTTTCGTGGTGATAGAAACCTTGAGGAAGTTTGCTTCTTCTGTGGCAGGAGTCCAACTCACGGTTGCCAGTGCAGAGGTAACGTCCGCGAGAGATCCACTGAAACCCACGTTGCTGCCAGAAGGTCGCGAATACCCTTGAACATTCGAAAGTGTGAGGCCAGTCTGATCGATGGCGAGCGTTCCGTTCTGGTCTGGGGAGCCATTTTGGTCCACAAGCTCAACAGTGGCCTGCAGGTTAGTTGAACTGAAGTTGGCGATGGTGATGGGGAAAGATGTCGCTTGGTTGACGATGATGGGCCCGGCGGGAGCTGGAATCGTGATGCTTGGTGTGCCAACTGCATGAGCCGGTGAGACTGTCAGACCGAGGAGGGGCCAGGTCGCAACGAGCAATAGAGCCCAGATCGACGACAGCGTAGCCGCCCACTTTGACGGAGTTCTACCGCGCAAACTGCTGTTCACCGAGGAGTCCTACGACACACCGTTACTGCGCTGATGGAGGCGATTGATTCCCACCATCAGAGCGATTACTCCGATGAAGATGACGGTTATTCCGGCGATATAGGTTCCGACCCCACCCCACCCTAGTGAGCCCGTGGGGTCGAGGAAAAAGTAGGGATACCAGCCCACGAGGGTTCCCCGAATGAGCGCGACAAGCGCCCACACCAGGGGATACGACGCCCCCACCCAAACGGTATTCCAGCCAATCCGGGGCCTTTTCGCTCTCACGATCCAATCCGCGAGGAGATAAATCGGGATCGCGACGTGAGTGACCTCATTATGGAAATCAAAGTGGTCTGGCTCGCGAAGTAACCAGTTATAGACGATGGCTACCACCACGGCATAGGCAGTGAAATTCGCGCGGATAGAGGCGTAAATGATGGTGTCTGCCGCCCTGGTCCACGCCAGAATTCCACCCGCAATGAGCACGACGATGTTGGAATAGCTGGTCTGATTGGTGAGGTATGTGAAATGTTTTGTCGGTTCAAAAGTGCCCTCTGCGACCTGACCTGAGAGCAAATCGACGTAGGCAGCAATGATGAGGAGCCCCATCGCGATATCGAGCGAACCCCGCAGCTTTCGTGCCGGCGCCACTGCCTTACTTCTGGATGTCACCTGCTCAATCTATCGCCCTCGCACCTCACCTCGGTGTTCTTCAGCTCGTTCAGAGGATTCGTTCCTATGCTCACGCCCGTGTTCAAAATGACGGAATCCTCCGGGCCCTTTGATTTATTCCTGGGGCTACCTGTCCATGTTTTGGTGACTCACGCTGTGGTCGTTCTTCTGCCCCTTGGTGTGCTGGCGTTGATTCTGGTGATTACTGTGCCGAGACTCCGCGCTCACTTCGGCCTCCCTGCGG
>JBJOIK010000022.1:0-8096 GCA_046047135.1 Actinomycetota bacterium | reverse complement strand
AATGCGACCTTCGCGGGTGATGTATCTGCCCCACACATCCCCCACAGCGCCTTTGCTTTGCAGCTTTTCGATGTCTGCGGGGGTGATGTATCCAGACTCAACGTGAATGCTGACCGGAGTCGCCGGTCCCGCACTAAAAAGATAGGTGTCAGCATCGGAAGCCAAGGCCAGCACAGACGCGACTCCCTTGTCGCTCTCAAGGGCTCGTTTCGTCGCTTCTTTTTCCACAATCGCAGGTGCGGGCAGCAAGGTCGGTGTTCCACCCGATTTCTGAGCAATGAGCGACGCCGTGGCAGCAGCGAGTCCCGGCTGAGAGCTTCTGCTCACACCTCCGTTGACCTGAACGACTGAGAGCGAGGTCGTCCAACCGTCAGGAAGTGCCTGTGCAACGAGGTGAAGAGTCTTTCCCCAACTCACCCCGAGTCGGTGGGTTCGTGGCCGCATACTGACCAGATAGTCAGCAGCAGCCCGGGCGACCCGGAGCGACACGTCACCGTCTCCTGATCCCGGAACGACAACACAACCCTCGAGGCCGAAAGCTTGAACCATGTCTCGTTCCATGCCAAGTTTTCTGGCGGCCGGGTGAACGATTTCAATCCGAATAATTCCCGCCGCTTTGGCTTCTGCGAGCAGCCTGCCCACTTTCCAGCGGGTTACACCAAGGATTGACCCGATCTCGTCCTGAGTCTTGTCTTCCTCGTAATACAGCTCTGCTGCTCTCACAGCAAGTAACTCTGGATCGAGGTTTACCCGAGGCGCCATGAGCCAAGCCTAGGCATCTCGTGCCGGATACTCAACAAATGTTGGCCATAATGCTCATATGAGCATTATCGGTATCCGGACAGTTCCTTATCCACGATCCGCTCTTTGCTCAAGACATAGAGCGCGGGAAGCGACACCATGCTGATCGCGAGCAAGCCCAAGAGGCTGCTGGTCCAGCCTCCTGACAGAGCTCTCCCGAGACCAACAAGTGCGGGAGCTCCGGCTGCCAAGATGTAGCCCCACTTATTCACAAAACCGCTCAAAATCAGTGCTGAGAGGTGATTGGCAGTCCGATGGCCCATCAGCGCAAGGGACAATGCAAAAGTGAGAGGGCCCATAGCGAGCAGAGTCACCCACAGAAAAGGGGCGATGTGTGGCGCAACAAGCAAACCAAGTAGTCCTGCGATGTTGAAAATCATCGAAGCGCCCACGAGGCGCGCGGTCCATCCCTGTCGCACGGCTAGCGGAGGGACGATGAGCGACATCGGAAAACCCATGATGGTGAACAGACCCAGAGCGAGCGCAGCGGACTGAGCGCTCACTCCAGAGAGCTCCATCAAGGCTGGCGGTAGAACCGCAAACCAGGAATACGCCATGGCGCTCCCCACCCCGAATATCGCCATAATCGACACCGCCGTGGGCGAACGAAACAGTGAAACAGGCGCGGTGACAATCGGGAGCGTCGCGGTCAGAACCGCCTCCTGGAGACCTTTTGCTTTTGCTCGTGGCCACAACACAACCCACGGAACGATACCGATGATGCTGATGAGTGCCCAGGACGCAAGCGACCAACGCCAACCGTACTCATCGGCGAGCCAGACACCCAGGACGGTGGGGGTTGCGGAGCTAAAGGCCATGGCGGTCCCATAGGCAGCAGTCAGCGCTCCAATCGAGCGGGGAGCATAGAGCTTCACCAAACCGGGAAGCATGACGTTTCCCACCCCTGCGGCCAACATCAAGACGATTGTTGCCACGAACAAGGAGACGTAATTGGGCGACATGCCTCGCCACACGTGCGCTATGGCGCCCAGGATGCCGACCACAATTACGGCACCCTCAAGACCGACTTTTCTCGCAAACCACGGTGACAGCGCGGCGGCCACAGCGTAGGAAATCGGAGGGATTGTGCCGAGGATCCCGAGCGTTAAGCCTTCGAGAGGAACGTCCAGATCGATCCTGGTGGAAAGGGGAGACACCGCGGCCACACCCGTTCGGATACCCAAAGCGAAGAGAACAACCCCAGTAGCGGCAAGGATGAAGGTTGACCTTCTGGCGGGAGACATCCCTGAAATCCTACGCGTCACGCAAGGTCGGCAAGGACAGCTCTGATGACGTTCTCGTCGGCGCGCATCTGCTCGGCGAGCGCTTCAGGGCTGGGGAATTTTTTCATCTCGCGAATGAATTTCACAAACTCAATCGTGACGGTCTGCCCATACAAATCCAGGGAAACATCGAGGAGGTGGGACTCAAGGGTTCGAGTATTGACGTCTCCGAAGGTGGGATTGATTCCCAACGAGGTTGCGGCACCATAGGTAACCCCGCGGTGGGTGACCCGGGTGGCATACACACCGTCACAAGGCAAAAGGCCTTCGATGTTCCCGCTCAAGTTAGCGGTGGGATAGCCAAGGACTCGCCCCCTCTCGAATCCATGCCCCACTTCACCCCGGACCGAGTGAAATCTGCCTAACAGCTCTGCCGCCTTGGATACATTTCCAGACTCGAGGAGACCGCGAATCATGGTGGACGACACGCGCTCCCCCTCTGCTTCACACACATCAGCAACCACTTCTACTCGAAAACCCCAGTGGTCACCCTCGTGGCGGAGGGATTCGATGGTCCCTTCGCCGTTATGTCCGTATCGGAAATCTTGCCCAACGAGCACCACGCTGGCTGAGAGCCCCTCAGCAAGCACGCGCTGGGAAAAACTGTCGTGGCTCAGGGTTGAGAGTTCTTCGTCAAAAGGGAGAATCACGACACGGGATATTCCCGCTTCACTCAGAAGTTCGACTTTTTGGCTGTCGCTGACAATGGGGGCGGGAGCGCTTTCAGGGTGAAGGGTCACGTAGGGGTGACGATCGAAGGTAATCGCAGTTGTTTCAGCCTTTCCCGCCATATACGACAACTGCGCAATAACCTGCGCATGGCCTCGATGCACTCCATCAAACTTTCCAATGGTGACGGCTCGGCGACGTCCATCTCCCGGTAGGGAATCCAGGCCGTAGTTGACGATGACAGGGCTCACACTGCCACCCTATGGCGGGAAAGCCACCACAGGCCCACGGCAGGGAGGACCAGTGGAATAAAGAGATAGCCCGCACCAAAATGGGACCACACAGTCTGATCGGGGAACAAATCGGGAATCGCAAAACTCAGTATTCCCACGATTACGACGCCCACAAGCTCCAGAGTGAGCGACGCTCCCGCAACTCTTCGCGCCAGGGGGGTGCGACTCGTGGCAAGGGAGACTGTGGCAATCACGTAGACCACGGCAGCGACCAGCGAGAGAGAGTAGGCCAGGGGGGCCTCGTCAAACTTGGTGACTATCTGAAAAGACGATCTACCTAACGCTGCGAGTGTGAGAACGCAATAGGCCGTGATGATGATGCGATGCAGCGCGGAGGAGGGCACTGGCTTAGCGTATCGAGTCTGCGGTTGTGCTACTTGTCTTTCTTCTTCTCGACATCACCCGAGAGTGCGGCGATGAACGCCTCCTGCGGCACTTCGACGCGACCCACCATTTTCATGCGTTTCTTACCCTCTTTTTGCTTCTCTAAGAGTTTTCGCTTTCGGGTGATGTCACCGCCGTAACACTTGGCCAATACGTCTTTGCGCATCGCGCGAATATTTTCACGGGCAATCACCCGAGCGCCGATGGCGGCCTGAATAGGCACCTCAAATTGTTGGCGAGGGATGAGCTCGCGGAGCCTGCTGGTCATCATGACTCCATAGGAATAGGCCTTGTCCTTGTGCACAATCGCGCTGAAGGCATCGACTCGGTCACCCTGCAGCAGAATGTCCACCTTCACCAGATCGCCTTCTGCTTCACCTGCTGGTTCATAATCGAGGGAGGCATAGCCCGCAGTCTTTGATTTCAGTTGATCAAAAAAGTCAAAAACAATTTCCCCCAGGGGAATGACGTAACGAATCTCGACCCGGTCTTCGCCGAGATACTCCATCCCCTGCATGACGCCCCGTTTGGCTTGGCACAACTCCATAATCACCCCGACATAATCCTTCGGAGCCAAAATCGCCGCGTTCACCACCGGTTCCATGATCTTCTGCACGCGACCCGTCGGAAACTCCGAAGGGTTGGTCACCTCTCGGTGGGTTCCGTCGTCGAGTTCGACGTGATAGATAACGCTGGGGGCGGTCGCTATGAGGTCCAAACCAAACTCTCGCTCGAGGCGCTCCGACACAATCTCAAGATGGAGCAGGCCCAGGAATCCGCAACGGAAACCAAAGCCGAGCGCGACAGATGTCTCCGGTTCATACACCAGTGCAGCATCGGAGAGCTTGAGTTTGTCGAGAGCTTCGCGCAGGTCTGGGTAATCGCTGCCGTCAATGGGGTAGAGCCCCGAGAACACCATCGGTTTAGGTTCGGTATAACCAGGAAGTGCGGTGTGAGCTCTGTTCTTGACGCTCGTCACGGTGTCACCGACTTTGGACTGTCGGACATCTTTCACCCCGGTGATGAGATACCCAACTTCTCCGACACCAAGGCCCTTCGTGGGCGTGGGTTCTGGAGAACTGACGCCAATTTCAAGCAATTCGTGCACGGCCTTGGTGGACATCATCTCAATGCGCTCCCGTGGAGCAAGAGCGCCATCCACCATCCGCACGTACGTCACCACGCCGCGATACGCGTCATAGACGGAATCGAAAATCAGTGCCCTGGCAGGTGCATCGGCGTCTCCCTGGGGGGCAGGTATCGAATCGACCACGCGGTCCAGCAAGGCATCCACTCCGGCGCCGGTCTTTCCACTCACCTTGAGAACATCCTCAGGTGACCCGCCAATGAGGTGAGCAAGCTCGGCGGCGTACCGCTCAGGATCTGCGGCGGGCAAATCAATTTTGTTCAGTACCGGAATGATGGTCAGGTCATTTTCGAGGGCCAGATACAAATTCGCCAGTGTTTGAGCCTCAATCCCCTGGGCAGCATCCACCAGGAGTATGGCCCCCTCACACGCTGCCAACGATCGCGACACCTCATAGGTGAAATCAACATGCCCCGGGGTGTCGATCATGTTGAGTGCGTAGGTTTTTCCCTCTCTCGTCCAGGGCATTCGAACTGCCTGTGACTTGATGGTGATGCCCCGCTCGCGCTCGATATCCATTCGATCGAGGTATTGCTCTCGCATGAGTCGCGAGTCCACCACCCCGGTGAGTTGCAGCATTCGATCCGCCAACGTCGACTTTCCGTGATCAATGTGGGCGATGATCGAAAAATTGCGCAGCCGCCACACATCCGTTGAGGCAGGCTGAATATCGCGATCAGAGTGTGCAGACATGTCAGAAGATTGTCGCACGCAATTCCGTTGGCAACCGGAGTATTCACCTGGTATCGTTGCCGATTGGCTCGCTTAGCCTCAGACCCTCTCTTCTGGAGCTAGGAACGCATCCTGACCTTCGCCGAAAGGCCCCACCGGGATGTCCCTGGGCCACACACGACACCATAAAGGACACAGCGTGGCAAATATCAAGTCGCAAATCAAGCGCATCAAGACCAACCAGAAAGCTACCGAGCGCAACCGTGCCGTCAAGAGCGAGCTCAAGACAAGCGTGCGTCAGGCTCGTGAAGCCATCAAGGCCGGCGACAAAGACAAGGCATCCGCCGCAGTCAAGCTCGCGTCCAAGAAGCTCGACAAAGCGGTGAGTAAGGGTGTTCTGCACAAGAACCAGGCCGCCAACCGCAAGTCAGCAATTGCGAAGCAGGCTGCGGCTCTCTAACTCTCTGCCTGAGGGGACGCCATGATGTGGCGTCCCCTCAGCGTTTAACCCTCAGTTCTGAGAAACTAGGGCGATGTTCGCGTGTTCCTTCATGTTTGTTCCCGGAAATCTCGATGATGAATTCTTCGCCCTAGATTCCGTGATCGATGACTACGCGCGGTCACTCGACGGTTTTGTAGGAGTTGATCGCTGGTGGTCTGAGGACAAGAAAGCGAGGAATGTTGTTTACTTCTTTCAGGATAAAGAAACCGTGTCACAGTTTGCGCAGTTTCCCGACCACGTCAAAGCGAAGAAGGAGTATGCGAAGTGGTACCAGGGATACCACGTGGTTATCTCTGAGGTAACCGCGACCTACGGCGATGGCAGAATGCCAGGTCTCACCCTGAGCTAGCGCTGTGGACGAGGCGTTGGCCTCTCGCTGCCACCACGCGAACCATGCGCTCGAGAGCGTAGTCGGGATGCGGACCGGCACCTTTCACGGCCGCGTCCGTGTGAGCAACTTCAAGGATGGCAGCACCCAAACCGGCTTGATCCCAGCCTTGTAGCTGAGTGCGAGCGATTCGAACCTGCCACGGAGCCATTCCCAACTCCGCGGCAACATCGTCAATACTGCCTTTGGCGCCACCCACCAAAGCCATCGTCCGAAGCTTCATTGCGAATGCCGCTACGAGCAAGACCGGTTCGACGCCCGAATTGGTGGCATGCCGGAGAAGTGAGAGCGCCTCGGAAAAATTGCCTGAAATGGCATGGTCAGCAATCTGAAAAGTTGTGGCCTCGACCCGCCCACCGTAGTAACGATGAACTGTGTCGAGCGTGACACCAGAACCCCCCACATCGCTGATGAGTTGAGCGCATGCGGATGCAAGTTCGGAAAGGTCTGAACTAAAGGCATCAACCAGTGCCCGCTGCGCTTTAGGTTCGATGGAAACACCGTGTCGAGCAAATTCCTGTTGGACGAAAGACACTCGGTCCTGGTCCTTCTTGATTTCTTTGCACTCAACAATCAGCGCTGGTGAGCCAGGCGCTTTCAGGGAGTCCAGAAGTTTTTTCCCTCGGTTCCCACCTCCATGCCGTAAGACCAGCACGACGTCTGGCTCCGGGGCCTGAAGATATGTCAGCGCTTCGTCGAGGAATGCGTCATTGCATTTCTCTACATCAGCAACCCTTATCAAGCGGGGCTCCCCAAAAAGACTGGGACTAGCGAGTTGGATGAGGTCTCCAGGCCGATAATCAGCAGCGTCCAGGTCACTCACTTCAACACCACTGTCTGTGGCCTTCATTCGATCTGTCAGGATTCGCTGTGCACGATCGGCGAGGAAGCTCTCGGTTCCGTGAATGAGAACGATGGGCGCTTCTCGGATGCCATACCAGGGCACCGTGTTCGAGCTAGTTGTCGCCATCTTGTCACTCCTTACAGGCCAGACTACTGAGCCTCAGGAGCCTTCTCTCTCCACACCACATAATGGCCCTCGGCACTCTTGCTCACCGTCACCAGACCGTGAAGGTCTGAGCGCAAGACTTCCGTCGCCATACTCTCCAGAGTTTCGAGAACTGAGTTCGTCGGGTGTCCATAGGTATTGTCCGCACCAACCCCTATCAGCGCTATCGGTGCCCTGACACTGCGATAGAGGCCGTGGAATTGATCATGAGAGCCGTGGTGGCTCACCTTGATGACGTCCACATTGTCCAGGTTTTCCCGACCCATCAGAATCCGCTGAGGCTCCTCACCGAGATCACCAAGAAAGAGTGCGCTCACGCACGTCCTGCACTGGTCCGTTGGTTCCATCACCACCGCAACGCTCGAATCGTTTCCTTCCCCGCCCAAAGAGGGCCGCGTTGGCCACAACACGCGAATTGAGAGTTCCTCCATCTCGACATACTGTCCTGCGTTGACCTCGGTGATCTGAACACCCGCTCGCGCAAGCCCATCGACGATGAGCTGGTCGTCACCAAGTGCTGGCCCCGTCCAAACCTGGTCGACCATGTCCACAATTACCGGCCAAGCCCCCACATGGTCCACGTCGAAGTGAGTGATGATGGCGAGGTCGAGATGCTTGACCTGAAGTATTGCCAAACATTCATCGAGCAACTCAGGATATTTGCCGGTATCGACCAAAATGGTTCGCGAATGTGTCCGAATCACCAGCGCGTCTCCTTGTCCAACGTCGCATTGGGCAAGTGACCAATCGGAGGGAACCGACATACTTCGCGCGACCCGCGGGAGCATATGGGAGGCCATCACCGCGGCAAGGGTGAGGACGACGAGTCCACCGAGAATTACCCGCACGCGTAGATGGCGACTCAGCAACCACCCCACCGCCCCGTACGCCATCGAGGCCATCCCCAGCAGTCCCCCAGGCCACGGCAGAGTAACCCACGGGAGCGAG
>JBJOIK010000021.1:0-8229 GCA_046047135.1 Actinomycetota bacterium | reverse complement strand
GAAGTACAAATCTCCAAGCGCACTGGTTGCTCCTGTGCTATATGGTGCAGGTCGAGGATCGACCCAAATCTGGGATGCTGCCGAGAAGCCGCTGTTGGTTCCCGTGTACCCTGTATGACCACCTACCCATACATATGTTGCCATGCGATTTCCTCCTTTTAGGAAAGGCTTGCTCTTCTTCCTCACGGAACGGCATTGCGATGGGACAAGTATTTAGCCGTTTTGTCATTTTGAGTTGACATTTTTTGCCTCCTCGATGCGACCCACCCCATGCGACGGGGTGGGTGTTTTCGTTGACGTTCAAGGCATACCGCACAGGAATCATCGGAGCACCGTACGGTTTCTTCCCGCGCAAATCGTCGCGCAGAGGAAGATCGTCGAGAGTGGCCACCTGCCCATCGTACCGGCGGGCTAGCCACCCAACTTAGCGCCGTGGGATCGCTATTTCTTGTCCGGGAGTGAGAGCCGCGGAATCAAGCTGATTCAAAACCATGATCTCGTGAACCACGTCTCTGGGATCCGAATCGCCAGCAACATCTTCTGCGATTGTCCAGAGAGTGTCCCCTGCGAGCACGGTGACATAGTCAAAAGAGTTGGGTGTCGCCTCGCTGTCGGCGAGAGCTCCTGGTGCTGCCAAGAAAATCGAAACAACGAGCACAGGAAGCGCCACCAGGGTAGACAAGACGAGCCTGCCTCGGCGGGTGATGCGAAGTGTGGTGTGTGTCGACATGGTGTCCTCTTTTCTGAGTTTGAGGTTCGGGCTAGACCCTCGGCCGGGAGGGCTTCGCCCGAACCTCTGTTTCGAATATATGTTCGAATACTCGGTTTGTCAAGCATTGCCTACACAACATTTTTTCGGGGACCACTGACACGGTGCGACACACTTCGAACGAATGTGTAGAAAAAGTGTTCGAAAAGCGCTACTCTGACATCATGTTGACCGAACAGCAGCACAAAATTCAGGCCTTTATTGAATACTCTCTGGATTCCAGAGGTGTTCCCCCGAGCATGCGCGAGATTTGCGACAACACAGGGCTCTCGTCGACCTCCAGTGTGTCTCACCAACTGAGCCAGCTCGAGAGGGCGGGCTACATCAAGCGCCACGCCAACACAGCCAGGACTCTAGAAGTCCTGAAACGCTTGACTCCTGAGTCTTCCAGCAACGTCACTCCCCTGCTTCCCAGTACCGACGACGTAGTTTCCGTGCCACTTGTGGGTCGGATTGCAGCTGGTGTACCCATCACTGCGGAACAGAATGTCGAAGACGTGATGGCTTTGCCGCGTCAATTAGTCGGCAACGGGGAATTGTTCATGTTGAAAGTCATCGGAGACTCGATGATCGATGCGGCAATCTGCGATGGAGACTGGGTTGTAGTCCGATCTCAACAGACTGCAAACAACGGAGACATTGTCGCGGCGATGCTGGATGATGAGGCCACGGTGAAAGTGTTCAAGCAACGAGACGGTCACACGTGGTTGCTCCCTCAGAACAGCGCGTACGAGCCGATTTTGGGAGACCATGCCACTGTTATGGGCAAGGTGGTGACGGTCCTCCGAAGCGTGTGATGTTGGGGGGTCGGCCGATACGCCGGGTTCTGTCCCGAGTTACCTCGGTGGCAATCATCTTTCTCGGATAACTGTTACCAGCTATCTCTAGCGGCCTACCCGACACTCAGGCGAGCAACCTGATGGGTGCCTGTTTGGCCTTGCTCCGGACGAGGTTTACCGAGCAGATTCGGTCACCCGAACCTCTGGTGGTCTCTTACACCACCTTTTCACCCTTACCCAGTTTCCTGGGCGGTCTATTTTCTGTGGCACTATCTCGCGGATTACTCCGGGTGGGTGTTACCCACCGCCCTGCTCTGGGGAGCCCGGACGTTCCTCGGCACCACCGAAGTGGTGACGCGATTGCCTGGCCGACCCTTCCAACCTCTCCAGAATACGGTAGGAATTGCACTCACACTAGAGCTGTCTGTAAGACGCTCCCTCATCGAGCGCTCGATTAGCCGCTGCGTCCGCCCGGGAGTTTTCTTCGCGTGGTACCCACTCAAACGTCACGACCGAATCACCGATAGCCTCTCTCGCGTGACGGGCGAGCTGTTGCATATCGGGATGCTTGATCTTCCAACGCCCAGACATTTGCTCAACGACAAGCTTGGAATCCATTCGAACATGGATGGGTGCGTCAGGAGAGAGGATCTTCGCGAGCTCAATCCCTTCGATTAGCCCTCGATACTCGGCCACATTGTTTGATGCCACTCCGCATAGGACCCCCGCCGTCGCCACTACAGCGCCACTGTCAGGGTCAAGAAGCACACACCCTCCTGCCGCATCCCCCGGGTTCCCACGAGAAGCACCATCGGCCTCGATCACAACTCGTTGCAGGGTCATACGCCGGACTCCGGCGTGCGAACCAAGATGGCACTGCTATCGGGGCACAACAACACTTCATCCGGGTGCGCCCGACGTATCGCATCGAGGTCAGATTCGGTGAGCCGGACACCGCTCGCGCTGGAGACACCTGCCCGAAGATGCGATGCTCCAACCCCATACCGCTCGCGCTGACGCTCGTACAGCTCGAAGAGGTCGGCCGGGAGGGCAGAGGCGAGCGCACCTCGTTTGGCACCAAGTGACTCAATTTCAGAGCGAAGTTCTTGTCCCCTTGTTTGTCGCTGGTCCTGCGCCGTAGTCAGAGCGTCATCCGCTGTAGAAAGTTCTTTGTCGATATCAGAAAGCGTGTTCTGAGCGTTCTCCAGACGCTCCATGATGGCCAGTTCAATGTCTTCGAGATCGCTCTGTCTCTTCCGAAGGCTCTCCAACTCGTGCTCGAGCCCTTGAGCATCTTTGGCAGAAGCCGTGTGAACAAGTCGTTCGGTGTCTTTCTGAATTCTTGCTTCCACGAGCTCAACATCAGATTCGGAACGAGCAAGCTCAGCCCGGATGGTTTCCACCTCAACCATGGCGTCGTGCTTCCTGCCTCTGATTTCATCGACGGCCGCTTGCAGAGTGGGAAGGTGAAGGGTGGTATCCAGTGTGGAAAGGCTTTGATGTGCTCTCGCGAGATCAAGGTCAAGTGTCGCAAGATCGAGAAGCTTGGCCTGATCTGCGGGTGTCGCGGTCAAACCCATCGGCTAGCCCCCCACCCGCTGGACTTGAAAAGTCCACGGATCAGTATTGAGGTCGCTCACCCCTACGGGTAATCCGGTGGCGCGGGACAGTTCTTTCGCGGCGGTCTCCAGCCACAACCATTCCGCCGCAAAGTGAGAAATATTAATCAGCGCTGGACCACCAGCTGTCCTGGCTTGCTCGCGAGCTTCGCTCGCAGGATGATGACGCAAATCGCTCGTGATGTATGCATCGCTGTCGACAACCTTCGGGTGGGACAGCAGCGAATCTCCCGCACCAGCGCAGAGTGAGACTTTCCTAATCACAGTGTCGGGATCACCGGCTACGACCGGCCCCACTGCAGTCTGAGGCAATAGTTCGCCAAGCTTCACTGCCAGCTCATACAGCGACAACGGCTCCGGCAGAACGCCCACTCTGCCGATGCCATGGCCTGGGGTTGCCCCCTCGGTAATTGTCTCCTGGTCTCTTAGTTCAAGGAGATCTGCCAACGTCGAGGAAGTACCAGTCGGAACGACATCAGCATTGGTATGAGCCGCATAGAGGGCAGCGCCAGCGCGAATCAACTGGGCAATCACGCCACCCTTGTACGTTGATTCCGACACAGTTGTAACACCCTTCAGTAGTAGAGGATGATGGGCCACAATCAGGTTGGCACCTGACGCGAGAGCTTCAGCAATCGATTCGTGGGTCGCATCCACCACTAAGTGAATCGAGCTAATTGTGGCTTCGGGGTCTCCGACGACAAGCCCCGGGGTATCCCAATCCTCAGCTCCAGCTTCAGGCCACAGCCCTTCCAGTATGTGACACAGGTCCCGAAGGCTACGAAGCGACGCCGGCATCCTCTGACTTCCTCTGGATTCCCAACTGAGCGAGAGCCCCAAATCCTGAAATCACGCCGGCGACGACAAAAGACGCCAGCACACCAAGAGCAGCGGGCGAAAGATCAATAAGTCCAGCGAGCTCCGCCACGGGCAGCAGATACCCCTGCCAGGTGAGCCACCACACCTCGGAGGAGAGAAGACCAAAGCCGACAGAGATAGCAACGACGAGCGCTATAACAGAGGTCGCCCTCACCTGTGTTTCGCGAATGATGTCCTTCGACCCCAGCACAGCCCACTCTTTGGCCATCACGCCAGAGACCGCTGCCGCCACCACACCCACAGTGAGCGCACCATCGACCACAAATCGCAGTGGGTCAATCTCCAACACCAGAGCCGCTGCCACCGCGCCGGCGCCGAGAACCAGAGCAATAGCTCGGTGACCTACCACCGGTCCGGGAAGGCCAAGCACCCTCAAATTCACCGCAGCCGCCCTGGCTATCACCGCTGCGGCAACGAGCAACGGTGCCACGATCCCCACCATCGCGAACACCGGATAGAAGGCGGGCTGTCCCTCCGTGAGAGTTCCGATCGGATTTCCCGCCAAACCGACTGAGACCAGGGCAGAGCTCTCGGCCATCCACACGGTGAACAAGACCATCGCACCAAAAGGAATCATCAATCCAAGCGCGCCGAGGACTCCACCTGCCGCGCTCCGTGACGCCTTTGACAGCCCGGCCACATCCAGAGGGGTGTGCACGAGGGCCAGGAGGCCAAGGGACAGGAGAACCGAACCTGCGCTCACCACGCTCATCCAGGACGCATTCCAGGACCAGCTCACCTCTGGCACCACCACAGGAATTCCCACCACTACCAAGCTTCCAAGTCCCACTAGGGAAGCTCCGAAACTCACAAAAAGAGCAACCCTCAGGACTCGAGAGGGCAGCAGAGCTAGTGCGGCAACAACCGCGAGAGCAAGCCCCGCGCCCCCCGACACCGCAATCCATTCCGCGTATGGCCACAAACCTGCGCCGACCACGATGGAGGCGAGCGAATCGGATGCCCACCACAAGAGGAAAGCCAGAAGTGCTGCCTGCGCTAGTCCCATCAGTACACCCGGAAGAATCGCGCCCCATCGGCCGAAAGTGAGTGTCATGAGCCGATCTGGGGCCAGGTCACGACGATAGCGCTGATGGCCAAACACTCCGCCAATAATTCCTACGACTACCGCCACCACCAGGGTGGTGACTAGGGATTCGGCCATACCAAGCCCACTAAATGCGAGGAACGATCCTGCTGACACCGCAACCAGAGGAATCGCCAACCCCCACCATGACAAGACTGTGGACCACAGGGCTTGCCCGCCCCCGTCAGGGGATGTCGTGTGAGCTGAGGTCGTGACCTGAAGTTGTTCACGGAAAGTTTCCTCTTCCGCTTCGCTCGCCACATCATCTGGCTCCTGCTCAAGGGACGAATCATCGTCCTCCTCCACAGCGTCGTCACCGGCATCCATATCCTCCGGCAAGTCGTGGCCGATTGATTCAGCAGATTCTTCGTCAGAATGTTGCTCGTCGGCTTCGACGTCAGGCACTTCGGGTGGTTCGAAGGCCTCCACGACTTGTTCAACCGGCCCTGGGTCGCCACCGTCGAAGATGATGCGTTCACGGGAGATGATGGCCTCAGCGTCCTCACCTTTCAAATTGCGCATGATCGCTGCCCATGAGGCGAATGCTTCCTCCTCCTCCTCCTTCAGCAACACCTGGCGTTCCAACTCCGTAATCATCTCGGTCGTGCTTCCGGCACCGGGTTCGCGGAATTTTTGCAGTATCGCGAACTCACTCATGGAGCTTCTCGTGGGGGGCGCGGGGTAACCGAGCTTCTGCTCAGGAACTACGGGCGAGTCCCCGTCATCACCGATGTCAGGAAGAGACCCCGTGAACACAGCATCATCAGCGGGAGGCTCGTAGGTTTTGCGACGGGGACCCTCACCTGGGTCATGTGGTTCAACCTCGTCATCCATGACTCAAGGATAGGACCTAAGCGCGCGCTTGTGCCCCTCGGGATAGAGCAAACAGGGTGAGAGAAACTAAGACGATTGCAATTCCGACCAGCGCCAGCGGACCCAGTAACTCCCCCACCACTAGGACGGCCAACAGGGTGGCGACCACCGGTTCCAGCAGGGCGACGGTGGCAACGCTGCTTGCTCGGAGAGTGGAGAGCGAAGCTGTAATTGCGATGTAGGCCAGAACCATCGGTCCGAGAACCAAATAGGCAACGATGCCAAACTGACCGACACCAAGCGACACATCGTGAGCGGTGACACCGAGCACAATAAGCAAAATCGGCGCGCCAGCGCCGAATACACCACCCGCGACAGCACGCGGGCTGTGGCCGTGATCGATGAGTTTTCCAAACACATAAGTGAAGAGGCCGTAGGAAAGTCCGGCGACGACAGCGAGAACAACCCCCACCGTCACGTTGCCGGGCCGACCACCGCCAAGCTCAACTTTCGACATGCTCATCACGGCGATTCCCGCTATCGCAGACAACGAGGCAATCCACCACACAGTCCTCGGTGCTCGTTTATCGATCCACCATTCCAAGAGCGCCGCCGTGACCGGTCCCAAACCAAGGGCGATCACGTTGCCCAACGCGATACCGGCAGTGGCCATACCGGAATAGAAGGTGAGTGGGTAGACGACCACGCCGAGGGCTCCGGCAAGAAGCCATAGTCTCGACGCAGAGGATCGCCACAGTGCCACGGTTGCTCTTCCGCCGACGAGGGCAAGAATCGCTCCGCCAAGACCCATAGTCGCTGCACCTATCGCGAGCGGAGAGAGAGAAGAGCCGAGGAAGAACGCCGCAGTTCCTGTAGTGCCCCACAGGAGGGAGGCAAAAACTACGTACACAATCGGCCTCGTCATCTCTCACCTCACTTCTTCCTCGCCCGATACACTGGCGTCACCTTGAGAGCTCGGAGACATCATGTCAGGTGAGATACACGCTCGTTGGCTTGAATTGCGCCGCCTTATTGTCGTGTCGCAGATGGCCCCCACCTTTCTCCTCATCACCGTGGTGGGGTTGCTGCAGTTTGGTTTAGCCGAGACTGACGTGACGGTTCGATTGGCGACGGCTGGAATCTTGCTCGCCTCAGGAATCCTGGGCGCACTCGTGCAATTCCAGAGTGCCACTGAAGCGCAGGCTCTCGCCGCCGAGGGCTCAGAGGATGCCCTGACATCGAGCTCCCGGTGGATGTGGGTCGTGAAGTTTGTCACCCCGACCGTTTTTGTGGCGATTTTTATCGCCCTCATGGTGGCTTTGTTCGGCTGAGTCCTGGTGGGCCCGGAGGGACTCGAACCCCCGACATCCACGGTGTAAGCGTGGCGCTCTAACCAACTGAGCTACAGGCCCGACGCTTCATGGTAGACCACGACCTGCGTTGCCCGTCAACATTATTGGGTGCCTCTGCCCGAGGCTAGACTGAAAGCTCAGCTCAACGGGCAATCCCCATCGAACTGAAGTCCCGATCTGCCACACACAGGAAGAGGTCAGGGTGACCGTCAACGATCAAGACCCCTATTCGTTCAGCCCCATGGATTCGGATCCCACCGAAACCACTGAGTGGCGGGAATCACTTGACGCGGTGGTCTCACGATCTGGCCACCAACGTGCCAGGGAAATCATGTTGAGCTTGCTCAAGCGTTCGAAAGAGCTACACCTCGGCGTCCCAATGGTGCCCACCACCGACTACCTCAACACCATCGCCCCCGAGAATGAGCCCGATTTCCCCGGAGATGAAGAGATTGAGCGACGCTATCGAGCCTGGATTCGATGGAATGCCGCCATCACAGTGCATCGTGCTCAGCGGCCGGGGATTGCTGTCGGTGGGCACATCTCTACCTACGCATCGTCCGCCGCCCTCTATGAGGTCGGCCACAACCATTTTTTCCGTGGTCAGGACCACCCAGGCGGCGGTGACCAAATCTTCTACCAAGGCCACGCCTCCCCGGGAATGTATGCAAGAGCCTTTCTCGAAGGGCGCCTCAGCGAAAGCCAACTGGATGGCTTCCGCCAAGAAAAGTCTCATCCCAGCGGTGGTCTTTCGTCTTACCCCCATCCGCGCCTCATGCCGGAATTTTGGCAATTCCCCACCGTGTCGATGGGTCTTGGTCCCATCAACGCCATCTATCAGGCGCAGCTCAACCGCTACCTTCACCACCGGGGGATCAAGGACACGAGCCAACAACACGTATGGGCGTTCCTCGGTGACGGCGAGATGGACGAG
>JBJOIK010000020.1:0-8265 GCA_046047135.1 Actinomycetota bacterium | reverse complement strand
GACCTTGGTCGCGGGTCTCTGACGACGCGCTGTTAAGCCCTCGCGCAGCGTCCCTGGCGCTGCGCAGTCGGGCCACAATCTCAGGCGCTAACTCACTCGTTGTCGACATCATCACAGCTAGTGTAGGTCGGCTGCCTCGAACCAGGTACCCTTCGGTTCGCCGGCGACGACGTCAGCCAGCGAATCTGTCGAGGTAAGCAAAGTCGGTATTCCCGCTGCCGTCGCCAGGCGGGCGGCACTCACCTTCGTCACAGCTCCCCCTGTTCCCACGCTGTTGACTTGGGCCTCACCTAGCTCTACTCCTTCTAGAGCGTCGCCGAAACGAACAACGTCGATTCTTGTGGCAGCAGGGTCAGTGGGAGGGTGCGTGTATAAAGCATCCACATCGCTGAGAAGCACCAGCAGGTTGGCCCCCACCAACTCCGAAACGAGTGCCGCCAATCGATCGTTATCGCCGAAGCGAATTTCCTGGGTCGCGACCGTGTCATTTTCATTGACAATCGGAATGATGCCAAGACCGAGAAGCCTTTCAATTGTGCGCAGCGCATTGGTTTTATGGACACTGTTCTCCACATCTCCCACCGTCAGAAGTACCTGACCGGTAATGATGGAGTACTTCTCAAACAGGCCTTGATACCTCGCCATCAGACGGTTCTGCCCCACAGCGGCCGCAGCCTGTTGAGTGGCGAGATCCTGCGGACGGTCGGTGAGGTTGAGAAATGGAGCGCCAATGGCGATGGCCCCGGACGACACCAGGATGACCTCGCGACCTGCTTTCTGCCAGGCAGCAAGCGCGTCCACAAGTCCTGGCACTTGGTGTTCACGATCGCCACTAATCGACGAAGAGCCCACTTTGACGACAACCCGTCTGGCCGACTCCAGTATCTGTCTACTCATCTGAGAACATTCCTGCTTGCTTCTCTTCCTCTAATTCAGCCCGAGCCTGAGCTTTGGCGTCCATCCGCTCGTGGTAGGACTGCTTTCGCTGCGCTCTCGTAGCGCGGGTGTTCTCCTCAAGTCTCGGATCACTCCCCCTCGGTGCTGTCATCAATTCTGCAGCACTGGAAAGAGTTGGTTCCCAATCGAACACCTGGCCTTTACCCGCGCCAATCATCACGGGGGCGCCAGGTGTTGCACCTGCTTGGAAGAGCGCTTCATCAATCCCGATTTTCATCAAACGATCGGCGAGAAAGCCGACGGCCTCATCGTTAGAGAAATCAGTCTGTTCGACCCAGCGCTCAGGTTTTTCCCCAAGAATCCGATACAGATTTCCCTCGCTGCCGCCCTCCACGACCACGCTGAAGGGTGCCTCGTTGACCGGTTTAGGTCGGACCACAATTCGAGGAGGATTCGCAGCGGCCTCTGCTTGAGCTTCTCGATGCTCAGAGACAAGTGCCCCCACCGCGTAGAGAAAATCCTCCAGCCCCCTCTTGGACACAGTACTGAGAGCGAAAACCCTAAAACCTCGTGATTCTAAATCGGGAGTCACAATCTCCGCTAAGTCCGCTGCCTCTGGAACATCCACTTTGTTGAGCACCACCAACTGTGGTCTTTCGGTGAGGGGAACTTGGTCATCGCCTAGCGGGTAGTTGCCGAGCTCGTGCAGGATTGCATCGAGATCGCTCAGCGGATCTCTGCCTGGTTCGAGGGTCGCGCAGTCGAGCACGTGCACCAAAACACTGCAGCGCTCGACGTGGCGCAAAAATTCCAAACCAAGCCCCTTGCCTTCGCTCGCCCCAGGGATAAGGCCAGGAACATCAGCCATGGTGAATCGGACTCCGCCTGCCTCCACGACACCCAAATTCGGATGCAAGGTCGTGAAGGGGTAATCGGCAATCTTTGGTGTTGCCTTCGACACCGCAGCAATCAGGCTTGATTTGCCGGCACTCGGAAAACCCACCAGAGCGACGTCAGCAACGGTCTTGAGTTCCAGGTGAATATCACCCTCAAAACCAAGAGTGCCCAGCAGTGCAAAACCGGGCGCCTTCCTCGCATTACTCGCAAGAGCTTCATTTCCCAGCCCGCCGCGACCGCCCGGTGCAACAGTTATCGTCATCCCGGGCCGATCGAGATCAGCGAGAAGTTCGCCGTGCTGGTCTCGAACAACAGTGCCAACCGGGACTGGCAAGACAAGGTCCTCAGCGCTTTTGCCGTGTTTTGAATCACCCTGACCGGGAGATCCGTTCCCACTGCTGCGATGAGGGCGGTGATGGTAGTCGAGCAGAGTGGTGACCCCAGGGTCGGAGGTCAAGACAATGTCTCCGCCATGACCACCGTTACCCCCGTCAGGCCCTCCCAAGGGTTTGAACTTTTCACGACGAACCGAGACGCACCCGTGACCACCATGCCCGGCAGTCAGGTGGAGTGTGACACGGTCAACAAAAGTCGTCATGATGTCACCTCAACTCTCTCCACTTCCAGTAAGCGCAAAGGGCGAGCCGAAGCTCGCCCTCGCACTACAGCAAAAAATCGTTAGCTTGCAGCTTCCACCACTGCGACCACTTTCCGGCCGCCTTTGGTGCCGAACTGGACCTCTCCAGCCGCGAGGGCAAACAGCGTGTCATCATTCCCGCGTCCTACGTTGGCTCCGGGGTGGAAGTGGGTGCCACGCTGGCGAACAATGATTTCGCCGGCCTTGACAACCTGACCACCGAATCGCTTCACACCCAAATACTGTGGGTTTGAATCGCGACCGTTGCGAGTCGAAGACGCACCTTTTTTATGAGCCATGACTCAACCCCCTACTTCTTCGTAATGCCGGTGACTTTGAGCTTCGTCTGGTCTGCGCGGAAACCTTGACGAGCCTTGTAGCCGGACTTGTTCTTGTATTTCTGGATGACAATCTTGGGGCCGCGAAGATCCTCGACAACTTCTGCGCTCACGGTGACTTTGGCCAGTTCTTTCTTGTCGTGAGTGACTTTGTCCCCGTCTACATAGAGAACAGGAGCGAGGGTGACAGACTTTCTGGCCTCGGCGGACAGCCGGTCCACAGTGATGATGGAACCGACTTCAACTTTTTCTTGGCGCCCACCTGCGCGCACAACCGCGTAAACCACGATGACAACCTGCCTTGCTACTGAGAATGTGAGGGTGCTGGGTGACCAACATGAAATCAGCACCGAGGGTCAAGAATAGACCATTGCTTGCCCGCGGGCAAGCAGGTGAGTCACCAGACAAACCCGAAGCCATCAAACTCACCGACCACGGTGTTATCCAGGAGATCAATCACTCGAATGCTGGTGGATGTCTCTATTTCCTCGGCAGTGAGCCCCTGATATCCCAGAGGACTACTGAGAGGGTTTACCTCAACCAGAAGAAACTGGCCATTGGGAGATAGGCCAAGGTCTCCGATACTGCCAGGGGTGTCAAGAGATCCCGTCACGAGGGTGTGGGCGCCGTCAGAATCTTCCCTGGTCACAATCGAATACGGATCGCCGGCACCAGGACCAGGAAGCTGTATCCGGTGCACTCGAAGACCGCTGGGGGTCACGGTGAACTTCTGATGGCGCACCGATATCCCCTCGAAGTCACCCCGAGGAACCCGTGTCAGCTCCCCTGTGGAGAGATCCTGGGCGACCGAGCCCAGCCCATCAACGTACAGAGCCGTCGTCCCCAGCGCATCAAAACCCCACAATTCACCCGCGGTGCCCACCGGCAAGACCACCCCGGTCAAGGGATTGAATCTCACCAACTCCTGGTTTTTCTGCCAAACCAAAATCTCTCCGCTGAGCGGCGAGACCGCGAGAGAGCGGACCGACAGCGGATCGCCTCCAAAACCCTCCACCACGGTCGGAGTTCGATCTCCCAAAACATCAAGGAGCACCAACGCCCCAAAGACCGGGGCCGCGGATCCCTCGGTGATATTGGCAACGGTAATCAGCGTTGTGCCCCAGGAGGCATCGGCCAGGTCAACAACCTCAAAGCCCGGTGGTAGCACGATTCTCTCAGCTGTTGCAGTCGCCGGGTCCACCAGCTCCAACCAGGATTCGTCGGCGCTCTGGCGAACAACAGCAAGCACCGAGGCGACCTCGGTAACAGCGACAATTCCTTGAGCCCGGTAGAGGACCTCGGAACCAGGAGCACCGGGTACTGCTCGGTGGATTTCCCGAGTGTCCCCCGCATCTCGGATGAAGAGAAAATCAAATCCCCCCGTGTTAATTGCTGCCGACCAGGACGCGGGCTGACCCACTCCCGCGGGAAGAACACCGTCAACCTCAATGAGGTACTCGGTATTGGCCAAGAGGGGCTCGTCGAAGGTCAGCCGAATACTGAGTCCGTCATCCTCTAGGGAAAATGGGGCGGCGGGAGTGATACGCACTTGATCTGAGCTAATCGGCTCGATCGCTCGGTCAGAGCGCAACAAGACGAAGGCACCTGAGCGCTGGTGGAGGGAGAGCTCATCGCTCTGCACATCTCGCAATTGGGGGCCCTGAACCATGCTCCACGCTCCCACCGCCACAATCAGCAGTGACAGAGCCGTGAGCAGGGTCACGACCACGCGTCGAAACCTTGTCGGGCTGGATGACACACCCCGGTCAGAAAAGGTAAGGCTCACGGGGCACCTCCTCGACCACGATGTCGGCCGTCACGACGGCGAGGTTACCCGGCGCAGACACGTCAGGAAGAACCTGGAAACCACCGCTGACCATGACCCACGTGTCGGGGGCATAGTCATCCCTCCAGTCCGGGAAATACACCGGAACACTGACGGGTTGCGCATCCACAGCACAACAGGTCACAACAAACCGCGTCAACAAGAACACATCAGGATCGCCACTGTCGGTCACTGTGCCGAGCGCGCTAAAAGGTTTGCCTCGAAAAAAGCTCGGGTCCTGGGTTTGAATCAGAAGGCTCGCCCAGTCCCTCACAGTCAGGTTTTCAAAGCCGGAGGTCGCCGAATCGAGGTCGAGAGCATCCGCCGCGGGCGATGTCGCCACAGTGCCAAAACTCCTGTTCTCGGCGGTGTAACTGGACAACGTCGTCGGCGGGAGTACGAGGGAGATGACAACGACACCAGCGACCAAGCTCAACGACAACCACTCCATCACCGAGTGACCCTTGGCGTGTCGGTGTCCGGCATGGCCGTGCCCCGAGGAGGGCACAATGAGTGCAATGACCATCAGCACCGCACCGATTGCTGCCATCACCAACGTAAAGACGTTGTAGCGGGGATGGATATACAACCCGAGCATGCCCTCGACGCCGAGCCACACTGTCACCACGGTCAACACACCAATGGCGAAAACCCCTCGCCACGCCATGACCTTATCCAGCACTATTCATCACCATCCCAATAGCAAGGGCACACAGTCCCACCACTGCCGCCATCAACACGATGGTCCGACTGGCAAATGTGGTGCGCAGCAGCGCCACCATTTTGATATCGACCAAAGGCCCGAATACGAGAAAGGCGACGATGGAGCCTGGCAGAAAGGTTTGCGCGAACGGCAGGATGAAGAAGGCATCGACATTCGCGCAGACAGAAATGACGAACGCCAGAGCAATCAGTGACACCACGCTGATAATCGGGTCAGTTCCGAGCGCAAGGAGAACTTCCCTGGACACCCCCAACTGGATGGCGCCAGCAATGAAGGCCCCGAGCGTTAGTGCCGGCATCAACGCGGTGGATTCAGAGACAAACAGTGAGCCGATCCGCTGGAGTTTTGTGTCGCCTCGATCGGATGCTGGCAGAGCACACTCGCGAACGAATCGAGTGGTGAGCAAAGACTGGGGCGACGGATGAAGAGAGAACAGCCAGCCCAAGAGGTTCGCTATGGCATAACCCGCCAGTAATCGAGCGACCAAGATTCCATCATCGAAACCGAACGCCTGATGCGTTGTGATGATGGTGACCGGATTCACAATCGGAGCAGCAAACAGGAACGTAATCGAATCACCTACGCCGTATCCCCGCCCCATCAAACCGCGCGCCAGGGGAACGTTTCCGCATTCGCACACGGGCAAGAACATTCCGAACAAGGACACAATGGCTCGTCTGGCGAACGGATTCCTTGGCAACCAGCTCTCGAGCCAGGAGGCGGGAACGAAAACCTGCACCACGATCGACAGCGTGATTCCGAGGACGATGAAGGGTAGTGACTCGATCAGCAGAGACAACGCCAGGGTGATGACGTCTTGAAGCTGGCCCCGAAAGGGAGCCAGGTTGTCACTCGTCCACGAGCGCAGTGCGATGACGCCGACGAGGCCCGCCACCACTACGAGAGGGACGACACGTCTCATGACGCAAGGGTATCTGTCCTACCTCAGAAAAGGCTCGCTACCCGCTTGTCGCTCGGCGACGACGTTTCGACGTGCCAGGTGCAGGAGGCTCTGGCAGTGCTGCCAGGACGGAATCGAGGATCTCTGGCTTCTCCCCGGCGCTCTTTTTGGACCCCTTGGCAGCTTTCTTCGCACCCTTGTCGTTGGCCTCAGCGGTGTTGCCTTTCCCGACAGTGCTCCTGGCAATCTGGGCAATGGCGTTTCTCGCGTCATCGGTGATTTGGTGGGGTGCTACAGCAGGAGGGGTCGAGCCCTGGGGCTTTTTCTTCCTCGGCGATCCGGTATCGGATTTACCCTTCGAGACAGGCTCATGGTGCACAATGAGGCCCCGTCCCTGACACACCTCGCAGGTTTCGCTGAAGGTCTCCAGGAGCCCAAGCCCCAGCTTCTTCCGCGTCATCTGGACCAGTCCCAGACTCGTGACCTCGGCCACCTGGTGCTTGGTGCGATCCCGTCCAAGACACTCCATCAGACGCTGGAGCACGAGGTCTCGGTTTGATTCCAACACCATGTCGATGAAATCCACCACGATGATTCCACCAATGTCTCGGAGGCGGAGCTGTCGAACAATCTCTTCCGCGGCCTCCAGATTGTTCTTTGTCACGGTCTCTTCCAGGTTTCCACCTGAGCCAACAAATTTCCCGGTGTTGACATCGACCACCGTCATGGCTTCCGTCCGATCAATCACCAGTGAACCACCGCTGGGCAACCACACTTTTCGCTCCAGAGCCTTCGCTATTCCCTCGGTGACTCGGAACTCATTGAATGGGTCTTCGCCAGCGAATTCCTCCATGCGCTGAATGAGGTCAGGGGCCACTTGGGCCAGGTAGTTCTCAATCGTCTTCTTCGCGTGCGACCCAGACACCACAATCTTCTGGAAATCCTCATTGAAGACATCCCGAATGATCTTCACCAGCAAATCAGGCTCCGAGTGAAGCAGGGAAGGCGCTTGGGCCTTCTCGGCCTGCGCCGAAAGCTCTTCCCACTGCTTTTGCAAGCGCTCCACGTCGTGAGTGAGTTGCTCTTCAGTCGCGCCCTCAGCAGCGGTTCGGACGATGACTCCCGCACTTTCTGGCAAGACTTTCTTCAAAATGGCCTTCAGTCGGGTGCGCTCCTTGTCAGGGAGCTTGCGTGAAATCCCGTTCATTGCTCCGCCAGGAACAAAAACCAAGTACCTGCCGGGAAGACTTATCTGGCTCGTCAATCGAGCTCCCTTGTGTCCCACGGGATCTTTAGTCACCTGCACGAGGACACTGTCGCCAGTTTTGAGGGCGAGTTCGATTCTGCGGGGGCCAGAGGATTGGGCTTCCGCTGCATCCCAATCCACCTCGCCGGAATACAACACAGCATTGCGCCCGCGACCAATGTCGACGAAGGCCGCTTCCATGCTGGGTAACACATTCTGAACCCGGCCGAGATAAACGTTTCCGATCAGACTGGATTCTTCCGAGCGGGCTACATAGTGCTCGACAACGACGCTGTCTTCAAGCACCGCAATTTGAGTTCTGTCTGTTGTTTCTCGAACCACCATGATTCGATCAACACTTTCGCGTCGAGCGAGGAACTCTGTCTCGGTCACGGTTCCCCTGCGTCGAGATCCTTCACGCCCATCGCGTCGCCGCTGGCGTTTCGCTTCGAGCCTCGTCGATCCGCGAACCCGCTGCGGCTGGATACCATCGCCCGCTTTATCCCCGCCTTTTTCCTCGAGAGGCTTACGGTTGGCCCGTGAGCGACGCCGTACGTTTTTTTCCCCCTCTGAGGAATCTGAGCCGGGCGTCCACGCGGGAAACAAGGCGGGATCAGGAGCCTGAAAGACGAGTGAGGTAGTGGTACTAGCAACAGGTTTGTCGCCTGCCGTGGCCTTGCTACGCGGCTTTTCAGCCGACGCCTTCTTAGTCGCTACAGATTTCTTTGGTGCCTCAGATGGCGTGGCTGGTGTCTTGCGAGCGGACTTCTTTTCGGGCTCTTTTTCTTCTGTTTTCTTTT
>JBJOIK010000019.1:0-8364 GCA_046047135.1 Actinomycetota bacterium | reverse complement strand
ACACACGGGACACAAACTCTCGCTCAGTTTCCACGGTGTACTCAAGAAGTGAGGGGAAAGGTTCGGGCGCATTTCTCATGAGTCGCAAAACGTCATCAGGCAAGCGGTCGGTCATGGAGATTCGAACTTTGGCACCCACCCTGATGCCTGCCAGGTAGACCCGGAGAATGTCGGCGAGGGGAACAAATCCCGCCGCACGGATGGTCACCTCGGTCGGGCGGTAGCGGAAAACGTTTCGCTCAACACGAAGACCCGTCGGGTCTTTCGAGACGCCGAACTCGCTTTCCCACGCGGTCTGATCACTTGCGAGGGCTCGAACCAAGAAGTCTCTCCGCTCCGGAAAGCCCTCATCGCAGTGCTCAAGGAAACTCTCGAAGTAGGCCTCAACATCGTGCGATGCGCTAGTAGCCCGAGAAGTTTTCCAACTTCCCAACCCCATCAGGTAGTTCGGTCCGCCTGCTTTTGCTCCCGGCCCCACACTCGATTTCTTCCAACCGCCAAAAGGTTGGCGTTGAACAATGGCGCCTGTTATGCCTCTATTGACATAGCAATTGCCGGCTTGGACGCGCTCGAGCCAGTGCGACACTTCCCTCGGATCGAGCGAATGAATTCCCGCGGTCAGGCCGTAATCCACCCCGTTTTGGAGCATGATGGCCTCGTCGAGTGTGCGAGCACTCATGATTCCAAGGATGGGCCCAAAGTATTCCGTCTGGTGGAATGTGCTTCCTGCTCGAACACCGTCGCGAACACCGGGCGACCACAGGCGACCCTTGTCGTCCAGGGGCGTTGGGGTGAGAAGCCAGTTTTCTCCCTCCCCCAATTCGGTCAAACCTTGATTCAATTTGCCTCCAGGAGGCTCGATGATGGGACCCATCACCGATGAGGGGTCGTCGGGGTAGCCCACTCGAAGGGTTCTGAGTGCATCCAGAAGCTGGCGTCGGAACCGACCAGATCGTGCAACTGAACCAACCAAGATTACCAGGCTCGCTGCCGAGCACTTCTGCCCCGCGTGCCCGAACGCGCTCTTCACAATGTCGGCCACTGCGAGATCAAAGTCTGCGCTGGGTGTCACAACTATTGCGTTTTTTCCACTGGTTTCGGCCAAGACGGGGAGGTCAGCGCGCCAGGACCTGAACAATTTCGCAGTCTCAAATGCTCCGGTGAGTATCAGTCGATCAACACCGGGGTGGGATATCAATCCCCGACCAATTTGTCCCTCTTGCACATCGACCAACTGCAGGACGTCCCGGGGCACACCAGCAGCCCACAGTGCCTCCACCATCACCGCGCCACACCGCCTTACCTGCGGCGCTGGTTTGATAGCGACGGCGCTGCCCGCGGCAAGAGCAGACAAGACTGACCCGGCAGGGATTGCGACCGGGAAGTTCCAGGGTGGTGTGACGAGTGTGAAGCGAGCGGGTTCGAACGTTGCACCTTCGACTTTCTCCAACTCAAGCGCGCTCTGAGCGTAGTAGCGGGCAAAGTCGACAGCTTCGCTGACTTCCGGGTCTCCCTCTTGAAGCGTCTTACCCGCCTCCTGCATCATCACCGCGAGAAGTTCAGCCCTCCTGGCATTCAGCTCTTCCGCGACGTGAAGCAGAATTTCTGCGCGCGCGGATGCGGACTTGCTAGCCCACTCTTTGCCCGCTTGTCTCCCACGTGCCACCACGTCATCGACTGCGATTCTCCCCTTAATAGGGCCTGAAGATTCAGGGATTGCTGCTTTCCGGAGCGACTCGGTGCCCAAAGCTTTGCCGCGCTGCGACTGTGACAACGCACGAACCTGGTCTAACCACTCTCGGTTGTCAGCGAGGGATGGATCGGTATCAGGTTCGTTGTGGAACGCATTCCCTGGCGTCGAGGTGGAAGACACTACAAGCTGTCGATTCTGATTGCGATTGACAGCGGGTGGCCTTGCTGTCAGCGCGTGAAGGGAATCCCGGAAACGCTTTTCTTCTCTGGCAAAGATGTCGTCGTGTGAGTGCAAATCAAACACTGCTGACATGAAATTTTCTGGACTGGCGTTTTCATCAAGGCGCCGGACCAGGTACCCCACGGCAGCATCAAACTCTGTCGGATGAACCACCGGCGTATACAAGATGAGCGGGCCCACTGTTTCACGAACCGCGTCAGCTTGATCGGGCGCCATCCCAATCAACATTTCGAAGTCAACAGCAGACGAAACACCTCGCTTTGTCGCCATGAGGTGTGCGAAGGCAAGATCGAACAGGTTATGGCCGGCAACACCGATGCGGACGTTCTTGCTGCGCGATGGAGTGAGAGACCATTCCAGAACTCGCTTGTAATTGGTGTCGCTGGCCTGCTTCGAGGGCAACACCGCCAGTGGCCAATCGTGGATGTCAGAATCGACTTGCTCCATTTGCAGGTTGGCGCCCTTGACCACCCGAACCTTGATGGGCGCCCCGCCTGCCTTCACTCGAGCCGCAGCGAAACCTTGGATTCTCTTCATTGCCGATAGAGCCTCGGGAAGGTATGCCTGGAGGACTATGCCTCCGGTGTAGGTGCGGAGACTCTTGTCACCGAGTACCCGCTCAAATACGTCAATCGTGAGATCGAGATCTTTGAATTCCTCCATATCGAGATTGATGAAGGTAGGGGGTTCGGTCGCTGCGGCCTGTTGATAGAGAGGGAGAAGTCTTGCCACTACCCGATCCACCGTGTCGTGATAAGCCCACATCGACAGCTGACTCGATATTGACGACACCTTTACCGAGAGGTAGTCAACGTCGGTTCTGGCGATTAACGCACTGACGCCTGCTAAACGACGATTGGCCTCGTCATCTCCCAGGACGGCTTCGCCCAGAAGGTTGATGTTGAGCCGATCGCCTTTTCGTTTGAGACGCTTCAGAGAGGTGGGAAGTTTCTTGTCACTGGCGTCGATGATGAGATGACCGATTAATTGCTTCAGTGCCCACCTCGCCAGGGGAACCACTATCTGAGGAAAAAGTGGTGCAAAAAATCCTCCGACAGAGATCAGACCCCTCAAGATTGCGGGCAGAAAATCGGGAATGTCAGCGGAGAGAGCCCGAAAGTTTCGTGCAGCGACAGTGAGGTCTTCAGGTCGTGCCACCCGGTCTACGAACCCTAAAGCAAATGCGGGACCTTTGGGATCCCCCAGCACTCCCGCCAATCTCTCCGAACTCGCATCAGGTCTGCGATTGAGTGTGGCCGCTCTGGTGAGCCAGTGCCTGACCAGTTCCACTGACTCGTCAGCGAGAGATTTTGCCAGTGCAATGCCACTCAGTCCTTGAGAAGTTGACTTCGGGCTGCTCTTGGGGGAAGTCATACGAAGAATGCTAGGGGTTTGGAGGTATCACTGCATCCTGGCCACAGTCGCTAACGGTCTGCCTAAACTGATTTGTCGTGGAGCACAACTCGGTTGATGTGGTCATTGTGGGCAGTGGGCACAACGGTCTCACTGCTGCGGCGTATCTTGCCTCTGCGGGCCTCTCGGTTGCAGTGTTAGAGCGTCTTGAGGAGTGGGGTGGTGCTGCCGTTTCACAGCAGACATTCCCAGGAGTGGAGGCGCGCCTATCCCGATATTCCTATCTCGTGAGTCTCCTTCCGAAGAAAATCATCGACGACCTTTCGCTGCCTATCAGCTTGGCCAAACGCCGCTACTCTTCCTACACTCCGGTGCCAGGTTCTACCCAGGGACTCCTGATTGACAACCATGATGAGGACCTGACTCGCAGGTCGTTCGAAGAGCTGGGCGCCTCGGGAGACTACGAGGCATGGACAGAGTTTTATCGAGAAACGGCACTTTTGGCTAAAGCATTATTTCCCGGAGTAACAGACCCCCTGATCACCCGATCAGAAGCGGCGGCCAGAGTCGCCGCTCTGTCGGGAGACCAAACCCTTTGGGAGAGGTTCATTGAAAAGCCCATCGGTGAAGAGATCCAGCGGAGGTTTTCGCACGATGTTGTGAGGGGTGTTGTTCTCACCGATGCCCTGATTGGAACTTTTGCGCCCAACGTCGATAGCGCCCTGGAAGCAAATAAGTGCTTCCTCTACCACGTCATCGGCGGCGAAACAGGCGACTGGGACGTCCCCGTCGGCGGGATGGGAGCAGTGTCGGGGGCGCTCCACAACGCAGCCAGAGCCGCTGGCGCCACGCTGATTTCTGGGGCAGAAGTATCGTCCATTAGCGACACCAAAGAGGTGACGTTTGTGAGAAGTGGTGAGACATCATCGTTGTCTGCCAGGTACGTGCTCGTTAACGCCTCCCCACAAGAACTCGCCTCCTTACGAGGGCACGGCGGGGAGGCCACACCTGCCGAGGGAGCGCAAGTGAAGGTCAACATGGTGCTGTCAAGGCTCCCTGCCATGCGTGACCCCACGGTGTCAGCAGAGGAAGCATTTGGTGGGACTTTTCATATCAACGAGACCTGGACGCAGCTCGATAGTGCTTTTTCTGACGCGAGCGCAGGCCACCTTCCGCAGGTGCTGCCCTGCGAGATCTACTGCCACTCGCTCACAGATCCGAGCATTTTGTCCCCGGAGCTTCAGGCCTCGGGAGCCCACACCTTGACGGTGTTTGGCCTACACGTTCCGCACCGGCTGACCTCATCCCATGACCCCAATCAGCTTCGGGAGTCACTCCAACATGCAGTGGTGGCGTCACTGAATAGTGTGCTTGCCGAACCGATTGAGGACTTGTTGCTACTTGACTCCGAGGGGCGCCCGTGTATCGAGACCAAGACCACCGCAGATTTAGAGGCAGCACTGAAGCTCCCCGGCGGAAACATCTTTCACGGCCCGCTCGAGTGGCCGTTTGCTGAGGATGGCGCCGATCTCTCAACCCCGGCAGCACGGTGGGGTGTGGAGACCTCTGACGACAACATTCTGCTGTGCGGCTCTGGAGCGAGGCGAGGAGGAGCAGTCAGCGGCATTGCGGGACACAATGCCGCTATGGCAGTCCTCGAAATGGAAGGTATCTAAGACCTAAGGCCCCTCGGGCCCATCCCGTCGAAGTCCTCCCAGAAGCCCATGTCGCCCAACTGGCCGATGGAGGAAGTGACGAGCACAATCCATCCGATGATGGCAAGAGCTCCGAGCACCATCAGGACTGAGCTAACAACCACGGCCACCTTCGCAGGAACGTTGTTGACGCCCGCCTTGTTGGACCACACCCAGGCAATGATTCCGAGGATGAGGGCGGGTATCTGGGTGAAAAACGAGAGAACGAGAGCCACAATTCCCATCGTCTGGCCTGGATATTCAGGCTTGTCGGTGAGACCTGTCTCTGGCGCAGGCGCAACCTTCTCAGTGACGTCGGTCTTCTTTTTCTCTTCTGCCACGACTACTTCCTTTTCTCGGGGAATAACGGATGTTGCTCCACCGTATTCGGCTGGCCTTGGTATCCCCTTGGTGAAACCTAGGGAAATGATTCGAAATCTGGACTGGACTGCTGGCTAAACCAGAGAGAATAGACACCATGAAGATTGGCATGCTGACCAGCGGCGGAGACGCTCCTGGTCTCAACGCAGTTATCCGTGCGGCTGTTCTCAAGGGGACTCGCGTTCATGGCCACGAATTCGTCGGCTTTGTCGGGGGATATAAGGGGCTGTGTGAGCCCGACATGATGCCCCTCACCAGGCATGAAGTGAAGGGTATTTCGAAGCAGGGCGGAACGATTCTGGGGACATCCAGAACAAACCCTTTTGATTTTGGCGGTCCAGACCGTGTGAAAGAGGTCCTCGCCGACAACAACATTGACGCCCTCATCGCCATCGGCGGAGAGGGGTCACTCGCGGCCGCCAAAGAACTCAGTGAGACAGGAATTCCGATTGTCGGAGTTCCCAAGACTGTGGATAACGACCTCAACGGAACTGACTACACCTTCGGTTTTGATACTGCGGTCAGTATCGCCACAGAAGCGATGGACCGTTTGCGCACTACTGGAGATTCGCACTCTCGGTGCATGGTCGCCGAGGTTATGGGGCGCCATGTTGGCTGGATTGCCTTGCACTCCGGCATGGCTGCGGGTGCCCACGCGATTTTGATTCCGGAGCGCAAGACCAGTTTCGAGGAGATTGTTGGGTGGGTTCGTGCCGCCTATGACCGTGGTAGAGCGCCCCTGGTTGTCGTCGCAGAAGGGTTCTCTCTCGACACGATGGATGATCCCCACTCCGAGAGAGGACTAGATGCATTTGGCCGACCACGGTTGGGCGGTATCGGAGAAAAGTTGGCACCTCTCATCGAGGAGGCCACAGGTATTGAAACCCGTGCCACCACGCTCGGCCACATTCAGCGGGGTGGAACACCGAGCGCTTTCGACCGAGTGCTGGCCACCCGATTCGGCATGAGTGTCATCAATTTGGTCAACGATCGCTACTGGGGACACATGGTGGCTCTCCGAGGCACCGACATTGTTCGAGTCGATTTCTCCGAGGCGTTGGGTGCTCTCAAAACCGTTCCCGAGGAGCGTTACGAAGCGGCGGCGATGCTCTTTGGCTAACCACGCCTCAGGGTGGTGGGTTGGTGCCGATGGTTCGGGTCAGCTCACCAGTCATTTCCGCGAGGATATTTCCCCCTCGGAGTGGGGGGAAGGCTCCCTCACGATAGAGGTGCACTATTCCGCCCTCAATTACAAGGATGCGCTGGCGTTAGAAGGCCGTCCCGGTGTCATCAGAAAACCACCCATCATCCCGGGAATAGACATCGCGGGCGTCGTTAGGGACAGCAAGGACCCTCTCATTGAACCGGGAACCTCCGTTGTCATTACGGGCTTTGGCTACGGGGAAAACAGACATGGTGGTCTCGCCACAGTTGTCACCGCTGACGCCCGGCATGTTGTTGTGGTTCCGGAAACTCTCACCCTCAAGCAGGCTGCCGCACTAGGAACCGCGGGAATAACTGCTGGCCTTGCCCTCAGTGCGATCACCCGTCACGGACTGTCGCCTTCGCAAGGGGCGCCACTCGCTGTCACCGGTGCGGCGGGGGGTGTTGGGTCATTCGCCATTGCCCTCGCCCGGCGCGCTGGATTTGCTGTCACAGCAATCACCGGGCGCACCGATGAAAGCAGTTATTTGACCAGTCTTGGAGCAACTGAGGTTCTGTCTCGACAAGAGTTTCTGACGGCTTCGCAACGACCTTTACTTCCGGAGAGATTTGCGGGAGCGATTGATCAGGCAGGCGGAGTGATGCTCTCTACTCTGCTCGCGAGCACCCGGGCAGAAGGAGTCGTTGCGGCATGTGGCCTGGCCGGGAGCTCCGACCTTCCCACCACGGTGTTACCTTTCATTCTCCGCGGAATCACCCTGGTCGGAATCAACTCCGTCTACCAACCACTTCAAGTGCGACAAGAACTGTGGGATTCATTCGCGGCTCTTTCCTCGTCGCTACCTTTTGGCGATATCGTCCACGAAATAGGTCTCACAGATGCTCTCGAGGTGGCGCCTGACGTATTGGCGGGACTGACCCGCGGACGTGTAGTGGTCAGAGTAAAGGACTAGTCGTCCCCCATGATCGCCCACAACACAGCGGCGACCACGGTGACTCCAGCAACGGCCAACCCGATCAACCACGGTGTCGAGTCTTCGTCATAGGAGCGAGACACCCACGCGGCAAACTTTTTGGCCACGACATCAGGACGCATCCGATGCTCGATTTCATCCAGGGTCGCCCCTAGCTCGTCTCTCGTGTCCTCCACGAAATCTGTCACCTGGGTTTTTGACATCACTGATCTCCCCTCAGCACGCGAATATCGCGCCGGATACTCTCCACCGTCTCGTCGGGGAGAGGTGATTTTGCTCCGGCCATGGTGCTGGCGGCTATCGCTCCCACCACGAGCGCTGCGAGAATCACGGCTCCCGCGGCGATTAACGCCGCAGCCCACAACGGGACAACGAGCGCGAGCGCAAAGACGCCAGCAAAGATGAGTAAGAGCAGGGCCAGGAGTATCAGCGTCAAGCTGATGACAAAGAGCCCTAGTCCAATTCCCACAGCCTTGAGCTTGGATACCAGCTCAGCTTTCAACAGCTCCAGCTCAGCCCTGATGAGCTGGGCAATCAGATGAGGAACATCGGTCAGGAGCGAAAAAAAGGATTTCCCTTTCGCACGAGAGCGAGCCTGCTGAGAGTCGTTCATGGGAGTTTAGGAGCCTGACGAATTCCTCGTGTTGCGAACCGTCTGCGCAACCTTTTTCGCAGCACTGGTTGCTTTGTCTGCGAGGTCGGGTGCTTTGTCTTTCACAAACTCTTCCACCGTGTGCACTTGCTGTTGAACACGCGGATCGTTCCACACTTTCTCTGCACCGGCCTTGATTTGTTCATAGCGCTCGCGCCCGGCCCGAGTGCCCAGGACGTAGCCCAGCGCAACCCCCACTACGAAGAGAATTTT
>JBJOIK010000018.1:0-8540 GCA_046047135.1 Actinomycetota bacterium | reverse complement strand
TGGTTTGGGTTTTGGGACGCTCGAAGATCAAGGCGTTGTTGATTCGGTCTATGCCAACGCTATTTCTGGATACATCTTCGCCATCTTGGTCGGGGTGTTGATTGTTGCGGGAGAGTTCCGTCACGGAACTGCAGTAGCGACCTATGTCGCAGCACCTCGTAGAGGGCAAGTGTTCATGGCAAAACTCGTGGCCTCGGTCCTTGCGGGTGTAGTCCTCATGATCATCTCCACCCTCGGTGGAATCCTCGCCGGAGTGATCGCCCTGGAGTTCTATCCCGAAGCCGCCGACCCGAGCGTCGACATTTTTGTGAACACCTCGATTGCCGCCGTGGTCTCCGGGGCGGTATTGGGGGTACTTGGCGCCTCCATTGCGGCCCTGCTTCGCTCCCAGATCATCTCGCTCATCGGTGTTCTGATTTGGCTCTTCGCCATTGAGCCGATTCTGCTCTTACTTTTCCCCGACCAGGGAAAGTTCTTCCTCCAGGGTCTGATTACAGCGATCATGGCACTCGACGTCGAATCTGATCAGTTCAACTTTGACACCGCCAATTTCACCGACCCAGTGTCCGCGACCCTCTTACTCCTGGGCTACGCACTGGTCTTTGCGATTGCCTCCCTGGTGGTCAGTATTCGCCGCGACGTCGAATAGCTAGGGAGTACCCAGCTCACTTCGCAGAGTGAGAACTCGACGCAGTGACTGCTCAACTTGCTCGAGCGAGACCTGCCCGTCGAGGACCGCTTGCTCCATCGCATCGAGCATCTGCGTGTAGGTGTCATAGGTGGGATCTGTTGCGGGATCGACCGCCAACATAATCAGGTCGTTACCCGAGACAAGGGCCGCCACGGCGAGATCCGCTGGTTCGCGGTACTGCTCCTCGCCTGAGTTTCGAAGCATCCGCAGATCATCGGTAATGACCACACCCTCAAATCCCAAGTCCTCGCGAAGAATGCGGACCCAATCATCAGACAGCGACGCCGGATCTTTACTCACCGAGGGCACCCGGATATGACCGGTCATCACCAGTTCGGCTCCCGCCTCGATGCCAGCCTCAAAGGGAAGCGCGTGGGTGGCTCGCCATTCATCGAAAGAAATATCGGAGCTCGGAACAACTCGATGAGAATCGGCGAACACGAGACCGTGACCCGGGAAATGCTTGAGGGTTTGGGCAACTTCTGGCACTTCGGCACGAGCAGCGACTGCGACATGCTCGGAAGCCACGACCGGGTCAGTCGAGAACGAGCGCGAGTGGATATAGGCGCCGGAACCCAGACTCACATCGGCAACGACACCGAAGTTAACGTTCGCGCCTGCACGATCCACGAGTTGCTGGCGCGCGAGGAACGCTTCCGCGGTCGTCTCGGTATCGCCTGCGCCCAAGACCCTTGCGCCCGGGAATTCATCGCCGGGGATCCTGGCCACAGGATTACCTTCCTGGTCCACAGCAATCACGAGAGGGAAATCAGACGTGGCGTGCAGGGCGGTAATGAAATCTCGAATCGTGTAAACATCACCCTGCAAATTCCCCGCCAAGAGAAGAAACCCTGCCGCGGGCACTCGCTCGAGGAACTCTTGCTGAACGGTGGCATCCATTCCAGAAATGGTCACCACCATCAAACCGGCGAGCTTGGTGCGGAGGTCCATCCCGGCAATTGCCTCATCGATGCGCTGCTGGACGGGGTCAATCGGTTCTGGCTCGGGTTCCGGCTCGGGTTTCTCAGGTAGCTCGAGCGGGACCTCGGGCTCGAGTTGTATGACCAGAGGCTCAGAGTCATCGACCGGGGCGGGAGTAGGCAAGGCGCAGGAGGTGAGCGCGAGAGCTATTCCTGCAAGCGCGACAAACACTCTTCTCGATAGCGCGTGAACCTTCACCTCGACAGGCTACAGAGGCAGGAGAGGAGCATTTGATTCCCCCACGGTCGGGAAACAAAATCGATACGATTCCTAGAGATATTCCGCACCGTTGCGGGTGAGAGAGGATATGTCGCGGTGAGTGCCATCATCAACCATTTCGTCGGGGGAGCAGAATTTGTCGGAGAATCCGAGCGCCTCAGCGACGTCTTTGACCCCGCACTCGGAGTAGCGACCAAGTCCGTGAGGCTTGCCACTGAAGCGGATCTCGATGCTGCGGTGCAGGTTGCGAAGAAGGCTTTCGAGGACTGGTCGCGTGTGTCGATGACCAAGCGCGTCCACATCCTCTTTTCGTTTCGCGAACTCTTGGAGTCTTGAAAAGGAGAGCTCGCGGCCCTCATTACTGAAGAGCACGGGAAGGTGCTCTCCGACGCGATGGGAGAAATTACCCGAGGCCAGGAAGTCGTCGAGTTTGCCTGTGGCCTCCCGCATCTTCTCAAAGGTGACTTCTCTCTCAACGCCTCCACCGATGTCGATGTCTATTCGCTCCGGCAACCACTGGGCGTGGTGGGAATAATTAGCCCGTTCAACTTCCCCGCAATGGTCCCCATGTGGTTTTTCCCGGTCGCCATTGCTGCCGGTAACACCGTCATCGTGAAGCCCAGCGAAAAAGACCCGTCAGCGTCCCTGTGGATCGCCGAGCTTTGGAAAGAGGCGGGACTGCCCGATGGCGTCTTTAATGTCGTCCACGGCGACAAGGTCTCCTTGGACGCACTTCTCCAGCACCCCGATGTTGAGTCCATATCCTTCGTGGGGTCAACTCCGATTGCGCGCTACGTGTACGAAAACGGAGCCGAGAATGGCAAGCGCGTCCAAGCGCTGGGCGGCGCCAAGAATCACATGCTCGTTCTGCCTGACGCGGACTTGGACCTGGTCGCCGACTCGGCGGTGAACGCAGGATTTGGTTCGGCCGGTGAGCGCTGCATGGCGATTTCAGTTGTCGTCGCTGTCGATCCGATCGGGGACGAGCTCGTGGCAGCCGTGAGAGCGAAAATGGCCGCCATAAAGGTCGGTGACGGCCGCCGCTCCTGCGACATGGGGCCCCTGGTCACGAAGGCACACCGCGATAAGGTCGCCTCCTATATTGACATTGCGGAAAAAGATGGCGCCACGGTAGTGAACACCTGACCGCCGTCGAGGCGAAAAAACAAACATGTGGAAACGCTAGTTTTAGAGCCCCTCGGCAACACCTTCGGTGAGTCCCACAATTCCGCCACCATCACTCGCCGAGCGCTCAGTGGAGGAGACACCGAGTGCCCCCAAAACAGCACGGCGAATCTGCGCTGGGCCAAGACCGTAGTAGTCCTCCAAATAGGCCGCCGTGCCGCCGTGAGTAAAGGTGTCTCCAATTCCTACGCGGGTGAGCTCTGCACGGGAGCGACGGTCTGCGAGAACCCCAGCGACAATGCGCCCTAAACCGCTAGAGACCCAATGGTTCTCCACGGTGATGACGTGCCTAGCCTGGACGAGTTTCTGGATCAGCTCTTCATCGTCGAAGGGTTTCAAGGTGGACACGTTGAGCAATCCCACGTCGGGGAATTCATTTCGTATCTCGTCCACCACACCGAGAGCCGACTGCGTGAGATGACCTGAAACCAAGACGACCACGTCAGACCCTTCTCGGAGCGTCCTGTGGTGGCCAAGTCGGAGCGGTTCGGAGAAAAGCTTGGGAACTTCCCCGCGGAGGCCCCGAATATAGACCGGACCTTCCACCGAATACACAGCGTCCAGAACGCTTTGCATATCAGTGGCGTCTGCTGCCTCGACCACGGTCATATTTGGAAGGCCCGTCATGAGACCAACGTCATCGACTGCTTGGTGGGTGACACCTCCAGGGGTTGTGAGTCCGGGAAGGAATCCCACCAGAGTGGCCTTTTTTGCTGGATACGCGAGAGTGAGGGCGACCTGCTCGTAAGGGCGCCTGGTGCAAAAAACAGCAAATGAGGTATAGATCGGATACAAACCCTCGTGAGCCATCCCCGACATGGCAGAAATGAGCGCTTGTTCTGCCATTCCGGCAGAGACGTGGCGCGTGGGATAGGCATCCCGGAAACCATCGGCTTCACAACTGGCGGTCAGATCATTCGTGACTACGGTCACTTCAGAGTGATGGGCTCCGTGCTCCACGAGCGCCGAATAGAAGGGCTTGCTGACTACTTCTGCCATATGTCTGCCACTTCTTTCTCCAGAATCGCTTTCTCTTCAGGGCTCAAGCGCACAAAGTGCAGCTTGTTGTCCTGCCATCGAGACTCCAAGAAGCTAAAGCCAGTCCACGGCCTCGAGTGACTGACCAGTACCGCTGGTCCCTCACTTCCCATCATCTGCATCAGGGCCTCGTGGAGGCCCCTCACGTCGTGAGCGTCATGCTCGATCACATCGAGTCCAAACGCCCGGAGTTTGTCTCCCACATCACCAATGGGCAAGACCTTCACCATGTGACCATCAACTTGCATGTTGTTGCGGTCTAGAACGATGCGGAGGTTATCGAGGTTCTTCGCCACTGCGAGCTGGAGCGCTTCCCAGGTGGAGCCCTCCTGGAGTTCACCATCAGAAATCAAGACCCAGAGGGAGCCAGGTTTCCCTTGCTGTTTTCTGGCAATCGCCCGACCAACGGCAACTCCGAGGGCAATTCCTAGTGACCCACTGGTCACCGCCATTCCTGGCGAGTGCTCCGCTCCAATCATCTCGAGCAACCCTCCGTCGGTGGAATGCTCGGCAAGCGCTGATGCATCGAGTCGGCCCGTCGCCACAAGGGTGGCGTAATGGGCCGTGGCGTAATGCGCGGGGGAAATGATCAGGGTGTCTGGTCCCTCGCCCAACCACGCTTCACCCCGAACGCCGGGGTCACCCTTGTGTGGGGTGCCCGTGAATCGAGGCGGTGTCGCTGGAGCGGTACTTGCCCCCAGATTCAGGACCTGCGTATGAAGGAGAGCGAGCAGCTCCGCCGTTCCACACGCCTGGGCGAGGTAACCGCCATTGGCCCTGATTGCCCATTCAGCCGAATACGCACGAATCTGGTCGGCAACACGGCGAACCTCAGATTCCGACTCAGTGGTGAGAGAAGAAACCAAGCCCTACTCGCTGACTGCTTCGAGCGAGCGCCAAATCACAGTCGCTCCAGCGTCTGCAATTCCGTGGGCTCGCTCTCCAATCCACCCGGCACGACCGTGCCTTGGCATCATGCCTTTTGTCGCCTCGACGCCTTCACCTGCTGCCACCGCAGCACTCGAGAGGGCGCTAGGAATATCCGAACTCGCTGTTGCAGCCCGAGAAGCAGGCCCCAAAGCGTCGAGCAAAGTTCTTTGACCCTCCTCGGATTTCCCTCGCTGAGCAATCTTCTCCAACGCAGCATTGAGTGCGGTTTGCAGTTGCGTCAGGGCGTCATCGTCATCGCTGAGTGCTAGACCAGCGGCCAAGAAACCGCTCGCATAGAGGGTGCCGAAGGTGGAGGGGGCTGCCTTCGATATCTCTTTACCAAGGTTCAGAACCAACTGTTTGACAGAGTCGCCTGGTTCCGCGAGAGCTAAGCGAATACCGTGGGCAATTTTGCCCGCAGTCAAACCTAGGTCGCCATCGCCCGCTTCACTATCAAGCTGGGTGAACTCATCAGCGTTAGCCTCTAGCCCGTCCGCCAATTTGTGGAGAGCAGCTACAAGTCCTTCCATCAGGCTTGCGTGAAGAAGGGGGTGTGGACGGGGTGGTCGATGTACTTCTTGAGCTCACCATCGAGGCGCATCATGGAAATTGATGCTCCTGCCATTTCCAGCGATGTCGCGAACTCACCGACGTAGGTGCGATAGACCGAGACTTTCTTGGCGGAGAGAATCTCGGAGACCTTGCGGAACATGATGTAGAGCTCCTCTTGCGGAGTGGAGCCCAAACCATTCATCAACACAGCGACTTCGTCACCGGCCTTCAGCTCCAAGTCAGCATCGAGTTTGGCCACGAGTTCCTGGGTGATGTGATCAGCATTCGCGAGCGCGGTCCTGCTGATTCCAGGCTCACCGTGGATACCCATACCGATTTCCATTTCCCCAGCGGGCAGTTCGAAGGTGGGCTTGCCATTGGCGGGAAGGGTCACGGGGCTCAGCGCAACACCCATGGTGCGGGTGTGCTCCGCTGCCTTGTTGGTGGCGGCGAGAACGCCGTCGAGGTCGAGGCCTGCGTCAGCGGCAGCGCCTGCCACCTTGTAGAGGAAGAAGATGCCGGCGATTCCGCGACGACGACCCTCTTCGCCCTTGGGAGCAGAAGCGACGTCATCAGCTCCCAGTACGGTCTCGACTCGGATGCCTTCTGCCGCGGCCAGATCAGCGGCGAGGTCGAAGTTGAGAACATCGCCACCATAGTTGCCGTAGAGGTACAGGACACCGGCACCGCTGTCCACCCGCTTGGTGACTTCCAACATTTGGTCGGCCGAGGGGCTCTGGAATACGTCTCCCACAGCGACCCCATCGAGCATTCCCTTGCCTACATAGCCAAGAAAGAGCGGAAGGTGGCCTGAACCACCACCGGTAGTGATGGCAACCTTCTTTGCCACGGGTGCATCAGCACGGACGAGAGCGTGGTTGTCGCCGCCCACGGCTTCGAGCTGCTGGGGGTAGGCGAGCAGGATGCCTTCCAGCATTTCCTGCACGAATTCCACGGGACTGTTCAGAATCTTTTGCATCTCGACCCCTTTGTCATTTAACAAATCGTCACAGGATTGTGACCGATTTTTCACATTTTGGAACATTCAGTTCTGAAACGAGTGTAATGTTTCAGACACCTAACCAACAACCCAGTCACCCGACTGGGTTGGCACCAACATAAGGGAGGCATAGGTTGAAGAAGACCAAGATTGGAGTAGCAATTGCTGCTGCTGCCGCTCTGACTCTTTCCGGTTGCGCCGGTGGAGCAGGCGGAACCTCCGCATCATCAGAAGACCTTCGTTTCGTCAACGTGGTCAAGCTGATCGGTGTGGGCTGGTTCGACCGCATGGAGGAAGGCATCGTTGCGTTCGCCGGTGACACTGGCATTGACGCCAGCCAGACTGGTGCAGATGACGCCAGCCCCGAGAAGCAGGTTCGCCTCGTTGAGGACCTGATCGCTCAGGGTGTTGACGCCATCACCGTTGTTCCTAACTCCCCTGAGTCCCTGGAAGGTGTCTTCCAGAAGGCTCGTGACGCAGGAATCATCATCGTGACCCACGAGGCTGCATCTCAGAAGAACACTGACGCAGACATCGAGGCGTTCGACAACACCGCATACGGCGAGACCATCATGGACAACCTCGCAGAGTGCATGGGTGGCGCAGGAACATATGCAGCCTTCGTCGGCCAGGTCACCGCTGAGAGCCACATGCAGTGGGTTGCTGGAGCTCTTGCTAAGGCAGAGGCTGACTACCCAGACATCACCCGCGTCGAGGACCCACTGGAGTCCAAGGAAGACGCTGACGTCGCCTACGAGCAGACCAAGGAGCTCCTGAAGAAGTACCCAGACCTCAAGGGTATTCAGGGATCCTCTGCTGTTGACGTTGTCGGTATCGGACGCGCTGTCGAAGAGCTTGGCCTCAACGACTCCGTCTGTGTCATGGGAACCTCCATTCCTTCGCTGGCTGGCAAGTTCCTTGACACCGGCGCCATCGACAAGATCTTCTTCTGGGACCCTGCACTTGCAGGCCAGGCCATGATGAAGATCGCCCAGATGCTCGTCAACGGTGAAGAACTCACCTCTGGTATGGACCTCGGCCTCGAAGGCTACGAGAGCGTCCAGCAGAGCCCTGACGTTCCTACCACCTGGTACGGAAGCGCATGGGTCATCGTTGACAAGGACAACGCAGCGGACTACCCCTTCTAAAGAGGTAATAGTCTTGGCCTAGGTCAAGACACGCTGTAAACCACGGGTGGGGCGTCAGAAATGACGCCCCACCTCGTCAACGAAGACACCACTAAGGGGAACAACGATGTTTGGAACAGAGGGAATCTCTAAATCTTTTGGAGGGGCCAAGGCCCTCACCAACGTAAGTTTTCAGGTCAATCCAGGCGACATCCACTGTCTTGCCGGAGAGAATGGTTCAGGTAAATCCACCCTCATCAAGATTATGAGCGGTGTTGAGACGCCAGATTCAGGTCTCATTCTTTTGGGAGACGAAAAACTCAAGTCCCTCACCCCCAGGGACGCTGTCGCCAAAGGCGTGCAGGTTATTTTCCAAGACTTTTCTCTGATCCCGAATCTCACCGTCGCGGAGAACATCGCACTCTCCACTGCGGTGCTGGAGAAGAAGAAACTGAGCAACCCCAAGCACAATCGAGAGATTGCAGCCAAGGCGCTAGAGCTCATTGGCGTCGATATTGATCTCGATGCCACCGTTCGGAATATTCCCGTTTCCTCAAAGCAACTCGTGGCGATCGCACGTGCCATGACGCAGGGCGTCAAGTTGCTGTTTATGGACGAGGCAACCACCGCGCTCACCAGAAAAGAAATCGACCACCTTTTTGGGGTCGTGAGAAACCTCCGCGACCAAGGAGTAGCCACTGTCTTCGTGAGCCACAAATTGGACGAAGTTCAAGAGATTGCTGAGAGCATCACAATTCTTCGAAACGGCGAAGTCTCAGCAGAAGGACCCATTGACAAGTTCGATAGGAAAGCCATC
>JBJOIK010000017.1:0-8758 GCA_046047135.1 Actinomycetota bacterium | reverse complement strand
TGGAGCCGCCTGAGGGAATCGAACCCTCGACCTTCTCATTACGAGTGAGACGCTCTACCGACTGAGCTAAGGCGGCGGAGACGGCCTGCCGTCACCGCCCATATGCTACCGGAATGACCCCACCTAGTGTCAGCCTCGAACCAACCCTTCTTCCCAGGGAAGAGTCCGCATAGACTGGGCCCAGGAGGTAGCGATGGCGCGTCCTTTCGCCGCTCAAAGGCCCACGGAGTACCCACCCGTGCCCCCGCCCATTCGCTCGAGAAAAGGGCTTTCAGACCTACCGCCAGGCCCGAGGGACCGATCCCCCCTCCTCACTCTCAAATTCATTGCTAACACGCCTAAATTCTTGGTCGAGCAATTTCACAAATACGGCTCCGCCGCGTCATTTTTCCTCGGAGGCGAACTGTTTATTGCGGTGTTCAGCCCCGAAGCGGTCATCGATGTCACAGTAAAGAAGCAGCACTCCTTCGTAAAGGGTGTCGGATTCGAAAGAATGCATAAAGTCCTCGGCAGGGGGCTTTTGACCAACGAGGAACCTGTCCACTTACGCCATCGTAGGATGATGCAACCACCCTTCCACCATCAACAGCTCGATGAGTATGCGCGGGTGATGCAAGAGATTGTCCGACTCCACCTCTCGTCGTGGGAGGAGGGACACGTTGTTTCCGCTAACGAAGAAATGATGCGGCTCACCTTCCACATCGTTGCCCGACTGCTGTTCTCCACCGATATCGACCAATACGCCGAAGGTGTTCAACACCACATGGGCATTGCAATAGACCGAATCGAGCGGACCATGTTGCCGGGTCTCGACCGGTTCGATGACACCCCACTCCCTTATTTCCAGGCTTTCAAAGAGTCTTCCGAATATCTGGCCAATGTGGCCGAGGACATCATCAACACTCGAGTCGCCAGTGGTTCTCACGGAACCGACCTCTTGGGTCTCTTGCTCGATGCGCGCGATGACGAAAACCAGGCTCTCAGCCATGACGATGTGCGAGACGAAACTCTCACACTGATTTTGAGTGGCCACGAGACGACCGCAAATGTCATGACCTGGGCTATGGCTTTTCTTCGCGATCGCGACGATTTGTGGGAGATGGTCCGTGGTGAAGCATCTGAATACCTTCCTGAAGGGCAACCGCCCTCGCTGAGAAGAGTGCTCCAAGCACCCACAACCAGAGCGATCTTCGCCGAAGCTCTGAGACTGGCACCACCGGTGTGGGTATCCCCTCGTAAAGCGCTCGAGGAGGTCGACATTGATGGCATTACGATTCCCAGGGGCGCCCACGTGATTATCAGTCAATACGCCAGCCATCGAAACGCTGAGTTCTTTCCTGAACCCGAATCGTTCAAGCCAGAAAGGTGGGCCGATGATCTTGAAGCCCGTCTTCCGAGAGGTGCATACTTTCCTTTCCTCGCCGGAACCAGAAAATGCCTCGGTGATCAGTTCGCTCTGCTCGAAGCCCACATCATCTTGATGGAAATGGCGCGCAGTGTCAGGCCTCGACCGATAAGCCCTTCGCTACCGAGCCCAGAGCCCCGGGCCACCTATCGCCCCAAGGGCGGTGTCCCCTCGGTGATTGTTCGCTGAGGTTCTCTGCCCTCTTCGGCTTGTCACGGAGCTGAAGTGCGAGCACCAGGCGGGGAGGACAAGTTCAACGACACTTGCTGGCCTAGCCCTGCTCGCACACTTGGCCATCTTGAGGAATTTCACCGGTCACAAAGTAGGTATCCACAGGGTCGTTGATACAGGGAACCCTCTCGTCATAAGCCAAGTGCCCTTCACCCTCGAGAGTGAGCAAGACTGAATTCTCTAACTGCTCGTTGAGCGAGACAGCCCAGTTATAGGGGGTGGCGGGATCTCCCGTTGTGCCCAAAATCACCACGGTGTTTGCTCCTGCGCCTCTCACCGTGCCTTTATTGAGCTTCGGTGCATATGGCCAGTTTTCGCACACCAAATTTCCGTACTCGTCGGGCCTCGCAGTGTAGGGGGCAGCCTCACGTAGTTGCCGAGCCTGATCCGCTAGCACCTCTGGGTCTGTTTCGGAAGGGTAATCCAGACAATTGATGGCGAAAAATGCCTCCATCGAGTTGTTTTGGTAAACACCGTTGTCCCGGTCGTAATAGAAGTCCACAAGGAACATTCCGGTATCGGTCATACCTACCTGGACTTCCTGGAACATCTGTGTCAGGAAAGGCCAGCTCGATTGCGCATACAGGGTAGTGACCATCGCGGTGCGAAGCATTCCATCGTCAAAAATGCGCCCGTCCTCGTGACGCAGTGGTTCTTCGGCGAGCGAGTCGTACAGGTCAGATACCGCCTGGAGTTTCTGCGTCACAGTTCCTGGGAAGGGACAGGTGTCGGTGAGGTCGCACTCTTCCAGATATGCCGTGAGTGATTCTTCGAAACCTCGATGCTGATTGAGCACCAAATCAAACTCACTGGAGGCAGGATCCACCGGGCCATCAAGAACAATGCGGCCCACGTTCTGCGGAAACGTGTCGATATAAAGTGCGCCGATGAGAGTGCCATAGGAATAGCCCAGATAGTTGAGCTGCTCATCACCCACCAGGTTCCTCAACAAATCCAAGTCCCGGACAGTCGAGAGGGTGTCGACGAAGCCCAAGAGCTCACCGGTATTAGCGCTACATTCCTCGCCAAACCGGATGGACTCGGCCAGCAGCTCTGCCTCCCATTCCGGGGTATCCGGTTCAGATTCAAGCTCCCCAAAGAAGAAGTAGTCCAAGTCGGCATCGGTGCTCGCACACGACACCGCGCTCGAAAAATTGACACCCCTGGGGTCCCACCCCACGATGTCAAAAGATTCACGGAGCGCTGGCGAGACAGCAAAGTCGACCGAATCAAGGACAAAGGTGTACCCGCTGGCGCCTGGGCCACCAGGATTCACAAAAAGGGAACCTTGCGAATCCCCGGTCGCCTCATATTTTGAAAGAGCAAGTTCGACGTCTTGACCCGCACCAGGATTTGCCCAATCCAAGGGCGCAAGCACGATAGCGCAGAGCGCACCCGCTCCACACTCACTCCACTGGATGTCCTGGGACAAGTAACGCTCCATCGGATCGCCGCTAGATTCCTCCGCCATCCCATCCGCAGCACTACAGCCGGTGAGCCCCAGAACCGCGCCGAGCAACAAGGGCAGCGCCCGCCTCATACTCGACCCACCACCTGAGGACACAACGTAATCAGTAGGGCTTCGAGTACCAGCAAAGGCGGAGAGTTGTGTTCGATTCGATCCCTGGCTTCTCGGACTGCATCGAGCGCTGCAAGAGTTTGCTCGGGCGTCATGACGCGTGCTTTCGCTTCCACGGCCTCGGTATGGGAAACATTGATGGGGTCAACACCTGCTCCCACCTGCATCATCAGCACATCGCGCAGCAGTGACATCACATCGACCAGGATGCGATCCAGAGCATCGCGTTGGCTCCTCGTCTTTCTTCGTTTTTGGTCCTCTTCAAGGTTTTTGAGGTGAGAGCGAAGAGCGCTCGGCACAGCACCCCCTGGGGCAACCCCCAACGACACCAACAGTGCCTCTCGTTCTGCTTGATCAGTTCGTTCGCTCAAGGCACCGGCGTCCTCATTCGCGATCTCAACCAGTTTGGCGGCTGTCGCGACCGCGCCAGAGACACTGCTGACCCCGAGCACCAATGCGATAGACGCATGGCGTCTAGCCCTGGCCGCTTCATCCGTGGCGAGCCTGGTGGCCATTCCGATATGGCTCTGAGCTTCAGTAGCTGCGAGCACAGCGAGATCGGTGGGAACGCCTTCCCGCTGCTGGATTAGGTGCGCGACGTCCTGGACGCCAGGAACGTCAAGAACGATACTGCGCATCCGAGAGCGAATGGTGGGCAACACATCCGCCGTAGAGGGTGCACACAAAATCCACACTGTCTGAGGGGGAGGTTCTTCCAGTGCCTTGAGCAAGACATTAGAGGTGCGCTCACTCATGCGATCGGCATCTTCGATGACGACAACTCGATAAGGGGAGATAGAAGGAGAAAAGTAGGAGAAAGAGACGAGGGATCGCACTTCTTCGATGGTGATGGTGACCTTGCTGGTGGCGAGGATGGACACATCCGGGTGGGCTCCTGCCACCACTTGACGCCACTGAGTTTCTGAATTCCCTGCACCCACCAGCTCCGCGGCAAAAGCGTGAGCGAGAGTCGAGCGGCCAGAACCGGGTGGCCCAGTAATAAGCCACGCGTGGGTCATAGCAGTCGAACCGGGAGCCGCCGCTTTCTTCATGAGGGCAATGGCGTGGTCCTGACCCACCAGTTCATCCCACAGCGTCATGCCCCAAGGCTAACTGACCAGGTCTGACACCCTCGTGACAATGAGCTGATGGATGTCCTCGATTGGCTTCTCCCCATCGACGACGAGGAACCTGTGAGGTTCTGCCGCAGCCAGTTCGAGATAGCTTTCCCGCACCCTGGTGTGAAAGTCTTCACCCTCTGCCTCGAGGCGATCAAAGGCTCGCTCCTGCTGCGCTTGGCGAGCTTTTGCAATTGAAGCAGGAACATCGATCAACACGGTGAGGTCCGGCATGAGTCCCTCCGTTGCCCAGAGGGAGAGATCTCTCACTTCCATCGGGTCCAGCACTCGCCCAGCGCCCTGATAGGCCACCGAAGAATCGAGGTAGCGATCTTGGAGAACTATGTCTCCGCGCTCCAGAGCAGGGCGCACCAGGGTCGCAATGTGGTGGGACCTGTCCGCCGCATAGAGGAGCGCTTCGGCCCTCGGAGAAATGAACTCTTTGCGGTGCATGACGATATTGCGCAGTTCGACACCCAGTTCGGTTCCACCCGGTTCCCTGGTCAGCACGACCGTGTGGTCGCGAGTTTCCAGCCATGAGTGGAGGAGGGCAATCTGGGTGGTTTTTCCAGAACCATCCCCACCTTCGAAAGTGATGAAGCGCCCCGTCATGACCTAATCCTCGTCTCGGATCTCAACAGATTTAGGGTTTCCAGATTTGGAAGGCGATGCCTTCTTCTTGGCTACAGTCTTGCGGGTCGTGGTCTTCTTCGCAGAAGTTTTCTTGGTTGCGGTCTTCTTGGGGGCTTTCTTGGTGGCACGGGTAGAGGGGCCCTTTGCTCTCCTGTCCGCAATCAGTTGCACTGCAGACTCAAAGTCGAGATCATCCAGAGACATCCCCCGTGGCACAGTGGCATTGATGTCACCGTCTGTCACGTAGGGACCAAAGCGTCCGTCTTTGAGCAGAATAGGTTTCCCACTGACCGGGTCAGCATCAAAAGTCTTCAGGGCAGACGCTTGTCTGCGGCCGCCGTACTTGGGCTCTGCGAATCGGGCGAGAGCGCCCTCTAGGTCAATCTCAAAAATCTTTTCCTCTGAATCGAGAGATCTCGTGTCAGTGCCCTTCTTCAGATAGGGCCCATAGCGCCCATTCTGCGCGGTAATCATGTCGCCAGACTCGGGGTCGTGACCAACCTCGCGGGGCAGTGCGAGCAGACGCAAGGCGGTGTCGAGGTCAATGGTCTCAATATCCATGCTCTGGAAGAGCGAGGCGGTCTTGGGTTTCACGACCGGCGCCTTTTTCTTCTTGGGAGCATCCTCAGCGGGCGCCTCTGTTTCAGGGAACACCTCGGTGACATAGGGGCCAAATCGGCCCTTTTTGGCCATGATGTCGAGACCAGTCGCGGGGTCCTGTCCCAAAATCCTGTCCAGCACGGGAGGCTGGTCGACAATTTCTTGAGCCTTCTCTGGGGTGAGCTCATCGGGTGCCAACTCCAGCGGCAAGTTGACGTTTTTCACTTCACCGGTGTCGGTATCGGTCACCTCGAGGAACGGGCCATACTTGCCGACTCGGAGGTTGATGGTGGGGCTGATCTCGAGAGTGTTGAGCGCTCGGGCATCGATTTCATCGGTCGCTGCAATAGCTACCTCTTTGAGTCCTCTGTGTTGGTCGTCACCAAAATAGAACCGGTGTAACCATTCGCCCCTCTTGTATTCACCTCTCGCAATGCGATCGAGGTCCTCCTCAAGCTCGGCGGTGAAGTCATAGTCCACCAGGTCAGCGAATCGCTCCTCGAGCAAGCGGGTAACGGGAAAGGCAATCCACTGGGGAACAAGTGCTGTTCCCCGCCTAATCACATAGTTACGATCAATGATGGTCTGGATGATGGAGGCATAGGTCGAGGGACGCCCGATCCCTTTTTCCTCCAACGCCTTGACCAAACTCGCCTCGGTATATCTCGCAGGGGGTTGGGTGTTATGGCTTTTCGCTTCGACGTCTTTAATCACGATGCGCTCACCGACCACGAGCGGAGGCAGTATTGCGTCGTCGCCGCTGCCCTCCGCAGATTCTTCATCTTTGCTTTCCTCGTAGGCCTGGAGGAAACCACGCTCCGTCAGGATGGTGCCTGATGCGTTGTACGCAGCCTTGGCAAAGTTCACGCCCTCCTTGGCCGGGAGTGGGTGGGCTTCCAGGGTGATAGAGACGGTTTCGCCTTTGGCATCGACCATTTGACTGGCCACGGTGCGCTTCCAGATCAGGTCATACAGCTTCAACTCATCGGAGCGTAAAATACCAGCCAGCTGGGCAGGTGTTTGAAACTCATCTCCTGCGGGCCTGACTGCCTCGTGTGCTTCTTGGGCGTTCTTCGACTTCCCCTTATAGAGCCTCGGTTCGCTAGGGACAGAAGATACACCGTATAAAGAGGTAGCCGCGGCACGGGCGGCCTGAAGTGCTTGAGCAGACAGCGTCACAGAGTCGGTCCTCATATAGGTGATGTGACCGTTCTCATAGAGCCCCTGGGCAATGCTCATCGTCTGAGAGGCCGAGTAGCGAAGTTTTCGGCCGGCCTCCTGCTGAAGAGTTGAGGTGGTGAACGGAGCCGCCGGCCGCCTCGTATAGGGCTTAGGTTCGACCTTGGTCACGGTGGGGGCCGCATCGGGAGAAATCAAAACCTCGGCAAGCGCCGTCGCCTCGTCTTCACCGAGCAACACCGCATCACCCTCGAGCACACCCGAATCAGAAAAGTCGCGACCGCTCGCAACCCTACGATCGTCGAGTCGGCTGAGGCTGACCGCAAATGTTTCTCCGGTCTCCTTCACACCCACTGCCTCGATATCGGCATAACTGGCGGAGACGAATGCTCGTCTCTCCAACTCCCGATCGACAATGAGTTTCAGTGCTGGCGATTGGACTCGACCGGCAGACTTCGCGCCACTGACTCGCCGCCACAACACAGGTGAGACTTCAAAACCATAGAGGCGGTCCAGAATTCGCCTCGTCTCCTGGGCATCCACGAGCGCAACATCGAGTTCCCTGGTCGTCTCTGATGCTTGGGCGATACTCTCAGGGGTTATTTCGTGAAACACCATGCGCTTCACGGGAACTTTCGGTTTGAGGACCTCGAGAAGATGCCAGGCGATGGCTTCGCCCTCGCGGTCTTCATCTGTTGCGAGCAAAATCTCAGAAGCGTCTTTGGCAGCCTTCTTGAGTTCGGACACTGTCTTTTTGCCACGATCCGTTGTGACATAGAAGGGCTCGAAATCGTTTTCAATGTCGATTGCAAACTTGCCCGCAGGACTCTTCTTCACCTCGGGTGGAAGGTCCCTCGGGTGAGCAAGGTCACGAACGTGGCCTACGGAGGCCATGACCTCGAAGTCATCTCCCAGGTATTTGCCAATCGTTTTTGCCTTGGCCGGCGACTCGACGATGACGAGCTTCTTACTTGCGGGCACACTTCTCCTTGCACACTGGACCCTGCTCAACGGGATGAGCGAGAGTCTTATTTCCCCGGGGAACGGGAAAATGCCAACGGGGCACACCTTACACAAGAATTTATGTCCCGCCACTATCTATCACTCCGGCTCTCGCCGTGGCGCGACAGTGTGTCGGCAGGCAGTGTCGTGTTGCGACGAGTGTCACGGAGTTCATCTCGACCACGCATTCCTCCAGTTCAGCACCCTGGAACTTCAAAAGCCCCCGAGCAGAATCGCAGGGCTGTCCGGCCCTCACTCCGACCAAAGTGTCTGCAGCGGCCAGTGCCGCGAGGTCGGTTGAATTCTGCAGTGCACGCTGGGTGATGAGTGTGCCAGCCACACCAAGCGCCACTCCTCCCACCACCGTGAGCCCTGCTGCAAGGGCAAGGATGCCAAGTGTGGCAGCACCCTCGTCACTCATCCTCAGCCACCCACTCGAAGGTGGGATTGAGCGCACAGTGCGTGGCGCTGTGTTCCAGGGGGTAGAGAGCAAAAATGCCGTGGGTGATGGTGTGTTCTCGGGTGACACACACGTGGTCACCTTCCTCGACCATCCCCTCCACTCTGATGCCAAGCGATGCCCGTCGTGCATCATCGGCGGCTAAATCGTCCAGGCGATACGCGACCATTCCCGCCTGGAGCCCCATCAGCATCGCACCTGCGACAAAGATGAGAATCGGCAAGCCGATCATCATCTCTGCCGTCACGGAGCCGCGGTCAGCCACTAAAGGTGAGTGCACTGCGTACCAGGTCGGTGAGAATTGTGCGGACCTCATCGCTTCGCATGATGACCACGAGCAGTCCGGCAAAACCGACGGCTGCCATGGTGGCAATCGCGTATTCAGCAGTGGCAGCTCCGTCCTCCAGCGTGGTGTGATTCAGTGTTGTGTTCATGGCTTCTCCTTGAAGTGTTCAGGTGATGATTCGCACACCCTGGCAGGGAGCGACGAGAGGGTTGAGAATTCAGCTGAGAATGCTCAGATTGCCTCTCCGGTTTCAAAAGGTTTATTT
>JBJOIK010000016.1:0-8969 GCA_046047135.1 Actinomycetota bacterium | reverse complement strand
GGAAGCTTGAGGTTTGTAAAAACTCACCAACACGACGTACTGGGGGTCCTCTGCCGGAGCCATACCCGCCAAGGAGATGACCCTGTCATCACCGTAACCTGAAGCGGTCGCAATCTCCGCAGTACCGGTCTTGGCAGCCACGCGATATCCAGGAATTTCTAAGACTGGCCGAAGCGGCCCTTGCGCGACAATCGTCTCCATAATCCGGACAGTCTGGCGTGCAGCACTCTCCGAGACCACGCGGACTGGCTCCGGCGTGGGGTGAGGAACGAACTCACCATCGCGGGTCGTGCACCCATCGAAGAGCCGCAAAGGAACTTTTACCCCATCATTGGCGAGCACCTGATAGGAAGCCGCCATTTGGGCTGCGGTCACCGAGATACCTTGACCAAAGAATTGGTTGTACCGCGTGACGACGTCGACTTGGTCGACGCTCAAGACTTGACCAGAAGACTCCCCCAGGAAGTCCACAGCAGTGGTTTCACCGAAGCCGAACTTTCGGAAATAGCTCGTCGCTTGGGCCTTAGGCATCCGGTCTGCCAGGACAGAAATACCCGTGTTTGACGAGGTGTGGAGGACACCCGCGGTGGTGAGCTGTCGAGCATCCGCCACTAAGAAGTTCTTGATGAAACGGCCGGGATACACCTCATAGAAACCAGGGGCGACAATCTTGTCTTCTGAGTAGGTGTAGCCCCCATCGATCAGCATCGCGATTCCGATTGACTTCATGATGGAACCGGGCTCGTATGGGGACGAAAAGACTCGTGCTCCCATAAATTCTGTGGGCGAGGAGGCGAAATCGTTGGGGTCAAAGGTGGGCCAGTCAGCTGCAGCGAGTATGTGGCCATCGTCGACTCGAACAACCATGGCCGATCCGTACTGAGCGCCCAGTCTGCTTCCGTGCTCTGCCAGCGTCTGCAACACATACCACTGCAGGTCACTGTCGATGGTGAGCGTCACGTCACCGCCGTGGATCGGATCCTTAACCAGCTGAGTCGTGCCCGGAAGTCGGACGCCGTCAGCACCGCGTTGATACGTCGCCACGCCGTTGATGGCCTGCAGACAGTTGTTGTACGCGCGCTCAATTCCAGCCAGAGGCTCATCGGTTCCGAGCATTCCGGTTAAGTTCGCGGTCACGGCACCAAAGGGATAGTTGCGCTCACGAACCAAATCCATTTGTAGCCACGGAATCCCTAAGTCCCGGAGCAAATCTCGGGCCTCCGGACTCACCCCCTTCACCAAATAGGTGAAATGTGCCTGGGGATCTTGTGAGACGGCGAATTGCAGTTCATCGGGGTTGGATTCGGTGATCTGAGCAATTTCGGCCATAGCTTGAGACACCGACACAACTGCGCCGTCTCTGCGGAAATCACCCACTTTTCGGGGGTCTGCGCTGATGTCATAGCGATCCACATCAACGGCCAGGGCATTGCCGAAACTATCTTGAATGGTGCCCCGATGTGCCCAGATCACCTCGCTGGTTGTGCGAACATTCGCAGACTCTTCCTTGAGTTCAGCCGCACGGACGACTTGAACATCGACCAGCCTGGTGACCAAGAGTCCCGCCATCAACATGACGAGGAACAGCGCGAGTCCAACTCTTCGAGCGGAAATGCGCTGGTCAGCCATGAGAGTCCTTAGTGCGTAACCGGTGACGGTAGGGAACCACCGAAGCGCTTCACCGGAGCTTCGGGGGCAACAGCAGTCGGTGCGCTAGTAGTCACCGCTGTGGTCGACTGAGCAGGTGCGGGAGCTTCCGCGGCGGCTGTTGCTGCCAGAGCCGCGGCCTCCTCCAGCGCGAGCGAAGCTTCAGCTTCAATAGCTTGAGCTTGGGAAATTGTCGCGAAGACTTCCGTCACAATATCGGGCTGGACAATCGTTTCTGTTCCTGCGGTCACTGCGTACACCTGACCACTCGAGTGAGCCTCAGCAGGGGTGGCCTCCCCCACTACTGCGCCATCGGAAAGTCTCACGTACGCAGGATTGTTGTCTGCAATCATTCCCATCGAACCCGCCAAGGTAGCGAGAGTGTCAGGAGCGTTTAACGCGCTGATTTCCTCCCCCACGATCTGGAGCTTTTGCTCACTCTGGCGAACTTGGGACTTCAGGGAAGCGATTTCATACGCGCCACCAGATACCGCAATCGAGAGCAAGAGTTGGCCACCTAAAATCGCGAAGATACCTGCGAGCAAAACCACGATATAGCGAAGCTTCGGGACCGCCCTGGCGTGGGTTGTCGGGCGTGTCGAAGCCACCAGGCGCGGCTTCGGTGCCGACGTGGGACCAGACAGGGGGAATGCGAGAGCAGTCATGACACTTCCTCTTTCAGTTTTTCCCCTGCCCGTAACCGGACAGAGGCACTTCGTGGGTTCACAGAAATTTCGTCAGCGCTTGCCATCTCAGCCCCGCGGGTAATTTCCCGAAAACTCGGCATGTGCTGCGGCAAAAGGGTGGGCAACCCTGCTGGCGCGCTCGATACGCAACGGCGGCGAAGTTCACCCTTCACCAACCGGTCTTCGCCAGAGTGGTACGACATGATCGCGACGCGACCACCCACCGCCACCCGCTCGAATGCCACGGGTAGAGCCCGCTGGAGAGACTCCAACTCACTGTTGACCGCCATGCGAAGCGCTTGGAACACCCGCTTAGCTGGGTGTCCCTTATCACGGAGCGCATAGGGGGTCGCGTCCTGCAGTATTTCGACGAGTTCACTTGTCCTCGTGATGGGCGCTTGCAACCGGTGTTCCGCAATTGCGTGGGCATATCGTTTGGCCAATTTCTCGTCACCCAAACGGAAAAACAGGTCAGCTAAATCGCTCTCTGTAAAGGACTGCAAGATGTCGGCGGCGCTGACGTCGTCAGAGGGATTCATCCTCATGTCCAAGGGAGCGTCGTGGGAGTAGGAAAACCCGCGTTCTGGCTTGTCCAAGTGGAGCGATGAGACCCCCAAATCAAAAAGAATCGCCTGGGGAGACCGACCGGGCGCATGCTCATCGAGTGCCTCTGCGAGCTGGTCGTAACGACACCCCGCAAAGGTCACTCTGTCCGCGAAGGGCGCAAGTCTCGCTTGTGCGCTGGCGAGCGCTTCAGGATCTCGGTCGATTCCAAGCACTTCGAGGGCGGGAAAAGATGAGAGGAACGCTTCGCTGTGGCCGCCAAGTCCAAGAGTCGCATCGACCAACAGAGGCGACTGCCCTTGGAGCGCTGGTCCCAGGATTTCGAGGGCCCGGTCTTTGAGTACCGGAGTGTGGTGGTAGGTCTCGATCATGGTGTGTCCGGGAGACCTTCGGTTCTGATTCCTCTCCGTTGTCCGACCTGGAACCGGGGAAGTTGTCCCAGGGCTAACGGAGGGGAGTCAGAACCTAAGGGCTACAAAAGCCCGGGAATCACCTCCTCCTCGGTCTCGGAGAAGGCTTGTTCGCGATCTTGGTAGTACTGATCCCACGCCACCGTGGACCAAATCTCTGCCCGGTTGCCAGCACCAATGACGGTGAGGTCTCTCTCGAGCCCTGCGTATTCGCGCAGTGCCGGGGGAATCGTGACTCTGTTCTGCTTGTCCGGAACTTCAGAACTGGCGCCAGAGAGAAAGAGCCGGAGAAAATCTCGTCCCGCCTTAGAGGTCAGCGGTGCCTCGCGAAGCCGCTCGACGTGCGCATCAAAGTCCTTGACGGTGAAGACGTAGATGCATCGCTCCTGTCCACGAGTGAGAACTAAGCCGTGGGCGAGCTCGTCGCGGAACCGCGCCGGAAGAATAACCCGTCCTTTGTCGTCGAGTTTGGGGGCGTGTGTACCCAGGAACATGGTTCGCCCCTCTCTTATCCGGCCCTACGAAGGTATTCCCCACTTTACTCCACTTTGCTCCAATTACAACCACTTTTTACACTTTTCTTCCACCGTGGCGAAAAATGCCTCCACCGTCCACATCCGCACTACGTGGCGGGAGAACGAGAAGAGCCGGCCCTAAGGCCGGCTCTTTGTGACTCCGAGAAAAGTGGGCTAACGCTCCACTTCAGTGGCTAGAGGGACTCGCCGCGCTCCCTGCGCTCCCACCGCTCATTGAGGCGATCCATGAAGCTGGACGACGATGCTCGCGCGGAAGGACGAGCCGAGGACGATGGCGACCTGGTCGCCTCTGACTTCTTACCTGGGGTGGCTACCGCGACCATCACACCAGAAAACAAGATTCCAAAACCAAGAATGCCCACCAGCGCGAGATCGAATGAGACGCCGGCAACCATGGTGACGAGGCCCCCAAGCCCGATAAGAACGCCAACAGTAATGGCCCGGTAATTGGGTGCAGCGGTGAACCCGGTGGTGCTCACCACGTCCGCCTCGTTCTTGTAGAGGTTGCGCTCCATCTCCTCGAGCAGGCGCTGCTCATGTTCTGATAGCGGCATGATGTCCTCCCCACCACAGCGGTTTCTTATCCCAGAGTGTACGCAGGAATCCTGTGGATAAGCTAGGGGCGTGTCAGCGCAGATCAGGCTTGTCGATGTTGTCGAATCCCGATTGCAGGCTTTTCTCCAGGATCGCGCTGAGGACATAGAAAACATCTCTCCAGAGCTCGACCACATCGTGGGGTATGTCAACAGCATGCTCAGTGGCGGTAAGAGATTCAGAGCTCGCTTTTGCTATTGGGGTTGGCGGGCAATCGAGAACACTGATGCGCTGCCCGATGTGTCCGATGGTAGAGAAACTCTCGAAGATGCGGCTCCGGTGATTGCGCTAGCCACCTGTCTCGAGGTTTTCCACGCTGCCGCGCTCGTGCACGACGACATCATGGACAACTCGGATACCAGACGGGGTCTCCCCGCCGCACACAAAGCTTTCGAACACATCCATCAGGAGAGACGTTGGGCAGGAGCGTCAGACCACTTTGGCATCAGCACCGCGCTATTGGTTGGCGATCTGCTCCTGGCGTGGAGTGACGACCTTCTTGGATCGGCCCTCAACGGATTACCCGAAGATATCCAACTCGCAACCCGGACACAGTTTTCGACGATGCGCCAAGAAGTAACGCTGGGTCAATACCTCGACATTCATGAGGAAGCAGCCTGGCTCCACACCCAAGAAGACCAGCGCCTCGACCGAGCGCTGAGAGTGGTCACCTACAAATCTGCGAAATACAGCATGGAGGCTCCTCTCCTGATCGGGGCTTCTCTCGCGGGAGCAACGCCAGCCCAACTCGATGATCTGACGTCGTTTGGACTCCCCCTTGGCATTGCCTTCCAGCTTCGAGACGACCTTCTGGGGGTATTTGGAGATTCCGAAGTGACGGGTAAACCCTCTGGTGACGATTTGCGGGAAGGCAAGCGGACAGCCCTCATCGCCCTGGCTGAAGCTCGTATGCCCCTCGGACCTAAGCGCGTCTTCACCGAGTTACTCGGCGACAGAAGCCTCACCCCTGAGCAAATCGACGTGATGCAGTCGACTCTGCGCGACACAGGCGCGGTCGACGAGATGGAGAACATGATTACCCATTACGCCGAGCAAGCAATGTCCGCTCTCTCTCACGCAGACATCTCAGAAGGCGCCAGGGCTGAGCTTCGGCGGCTCGCAGACGCCGTCACGCAACGCTCTTCCTAAAACGCCAGGGTTTGAGCGAGTCGTCGCACCTCGGTTTTTCGCCCCTCACGGATTGCGCTAATCGGACTTGTTCCGAGTGCGTCGTGTTCACCGAGCAACCACTCGATGGCTGAATCTTCTGTAAAGCCTCCATCGAGAAGTAGAAGAGCAGTGCCCTTGAGATCAGAGACGGGTTCGTTCCCATTCAAGAAAAGATCGGGAATACGAAAAACACCGTCACGCTTGAGTCCGAGTAAGGCTCGTTGTTCGACCAGGCGATGCACTTTCCCGGGGGTGAGATGAAGACGTTCGCAGACCTCCGGAACCGTCAGCCAGGCATCACCTGTTGATGAACTCACAGACTTAAGAGTGCCACGATTGCGGGTTTTGCTCCAGAAGAACTCGGAGGAAATATTCACCACCCTTATGTTTCGTTTATGTAAACTCACACAACAGAGGCCACAGTGATTGACCTCTGTGCCATCCTGTGACACCGTTGAGAGACGGAGAGTCGCTACCCGCGCCACCGCCCTGTCACGAAACGATAGAAACATGACTGAGACCACGCCCGAAGTTACCTCCCCCGATGAGGCGGAGAACTCCCTCGAGCACACGGTATTCCGCGGCCTTACCCCGCGCTCTCGAACATTCGAGCGCTGCGACACCATCCCTCATCCCATTACGCGAGGGTTAATGGGAAGTTTGCCGCTGGTGATGACAGGAACTCTAGCGACCACAGTGGTGGCCGTTCCCGGCGTGGCAGAAGTGTCCCACTCGAACCAGTCGGGAAAGGCGGGAGAACAGGCCGCGGATCAGCGACCGGCATTTTCTGATCGTCTGGCGGGAGTCATGCTCCCGCTCGCTCACTCGATACTCTCGGTTGCCAGACCTGACCTTCCCGCAACCTACACGGTTCACGCAGGTGACACCATCTCGTCGATTGCCGATGCCCACGGTATTCCTACCCCGGCGATTCTCACCTTGAACGGATTGAGTTGGAACTCTGTGCTGCATGAGGGGCAAATCCTGAAACTGTCCGCAGAACCGACAAAGAAAGTCGCGTCATCTCCTGCCCGTGTTGTCACCGGAGGCTACATCGTTCAAAACGGAGAAACCCCGAGCACCATTGCCGACCGTCTTGGAATCTCCACGGCCGCGCTATTGGACGAAAACGGGCTCGATAGCTCGAGCACAATTTACGCCGGACAGATGATCCGAATCCCGGGGAGCACAGCCGCTGTCGTGGAGAGAGACGCTGAGACTCTGATGCCCACCATTGCTTCATCCGCGTCCGTGATACCGGCGTCACTTGAATCCGACAGCGCTCCGGCCGCAGAAACGAATAGTGACGGCGCTGAGATATCAGAGCAAGAAATCTTCGATGCTGCCGATATTCCGGTGGCAGAAAAACCTGCACTCATCACGGTCAAGGTGGCCACTCCCCAAGCTCCCGTCGTAGAAAAGATCACCACCCCCACACCCGCACCCAAGGCTTCGACCCCTGACCCTGAACCTGTAGTGGCAGCAGAAACACCAGCCGCCACGTCGACCACTACAACGGGTCAGCCCGTCACCGGGAGCATCACACCTCTCAATGATGAGCGCAGGGCCAATGCTCAAATCATTGTCAACGTCGGTCGCGAACTGGGTGTTCCCGATTACGGCATCGTGATTGCCCTGGCGACGGCTATGCAAGAATCCTCCCTCCGTAACATCAACTGGGGCGATCGCGACTCGGTCGGGTTGTATCAGCAAAGGCCCTCAACAGGGTGGGGAACCGTCGAACAAATCATGGATCAGGCCTATGCCACCCGTTTGTTCTTCGGAGGACCGAGCAATCCCAACAAAGGAAAAACCCGGGGCTTGCTAGATATCGCCGGCTGGGAAAACATGGCCCTCACAGACGCAGCCCAGCGAGTTCAAATTTCTGCGTACCCTCAGGCATATGCCAAGTGGGAGCCGAGCGCATGGGCCTGGTTATACGAACTGACCTAATGGAGTGGCAACCTCTCAGGTGCCCCTCTCCTGCGTAAAATCCCAAGAATGGACACCCCCACCGTTGACCCGCTAATTGGGGCTTTGGTGGACAAGCGTTACCTCATAGAACGCAGGGTGGCTAGAGGAGGTATGGCAACGGTCTACCAGGCCATTGATCAGCGTCTAGATCGCCCCGTTGCCATCAAGATCATGCATCCTCACCTTGCAGAGGATGGTGATTTCACCAAACGCTTCATCCAGGAAGCTCGGCAGGCTGCCCGACTCGCCCACCCCAATATCGTCAACGTTTTTGACCAGGGACAAGACGGTGCCATCACCTTCATCGTCATGGAATATCTACCCGGCATCACGCTGCGGGAATTACTTCACGATTTCGGTGCCCTGACCGCAGCCCAAACCTTGGACATTGTAAAAGCGGTGCTCCTTGGCCTTGACGCCGCTCACACTGCAGGCATAGTTCATCGGGACCTCAAGCCTGAGAACGTGTTGCTCGCCGACGACGGCCGCATCAAGATTGCCGATTTCGGTTTAGCGCGAGCCTCCACTCATAACACGGCAACGTCGCAAGCCCTACTGGGCACTATCGCGTATCTCTCCCCTGAGCTGATTAGCCGCGGAGAAGCCGATGTCAGAAGCGACATCTATGCGCTTGGCATCATGATGTTTGAGATGCTGACTGGCCAACAGCCTTACCAGGGTGACCAAGCTGTGACAATTGCCTACCAGCACGCTAATGACGTTGTACCTGCTCCGAGTTCGAAAGCAGCCCACATCCCTGCACAATTTGACGAGATTGTGGACTGGTGCACCAGGCGGTCCCCCGATGAGCGACCACCGCACGCCAGAGCGCTGCTCGAGCACGTTGTCGAATTGGAGAAATTGATCGGCCCTCAATCGCTGGCTACCGCCGCGCACACTCTGAATCAGACCGTCGCCATGACCAGGAGGCTTTCGCCACTGGACGCTCAAGAAACAGAAGTGCTCAACCCTAAATCGGCGGTGTTTGACGGTCTTGAGCCAGCCCCCACCCAGGCCATCGTGGTCGAGGACATTCCGGCACAAGAACCACCTCGACCCTCTCGGGCTCGTCGAGGAAGAGCGGCTTCCCTCTGGGCGTTGGTGGCAGTGGTGGTCCTGTTGGCAGGTGGCGCAGGAGGGGTGTGGTGGTGGCTCACTGGCCCAGGCGCGCTCACGACAATCCCCGATGTAGCGGGGACGAGCGTTACTGAAGCCACCGCAACCCTGGTTGCCGAAGAACTGAGTGTGTCGGAAGAAATTCTTGAGGAGTTCGACCTCGTATTACCCGAAGGGACCGTGAAGGGCACCAATCCTCCCGCTGGAACCCAAGTCGAAAAAGGCGCCGAGGTTCGACTGGTGGTATCCCTGGGTCCAAGCCCGGTCGCGAT
>JBJOIK010000015.1:0-11583 GCA_046047135.1 Actinomycetota bacterium | reverse complement strand
GAAGACCGCCGTCAGCAAGGACTCTTCATGGCCTCCTCCATAGCCAGAAACGTGGCTGTCACCTTGCTGAAGAAGTTGAGCTCCTGGGTGCTTCTGAGAAAGAAAGACGAAGAATCCACGGCGGATAAGTGGGCAGACACACTGCAGCTCAAGTTTGCGAGTCTTGCTGATCCGGTCGAGAGGCTCTCCGGGGGAAACCAGCAGAAAGTTGTGCTTTCCAAGTGGCTCGCCACCGAGCCCTCGGTGTTGATTGTGGATGAGCCCACCCGAGGCATCGATGTGGGAACCAAGGCGGAGGTTCACAAACTTCTCTCCCAGAAAGCCCAACAGGGCATGGCAGTGCTGATGGTTTCTTCCGAATTACCGGAAGTCTTGGGGATGGCGGATCGTATTTTCGTGATGCGGGAGGGAGCCCACATGGGCACACTGCCCCGAGATGAAGCAGATCCGGAGAAGATCATTACGCTCGCAACCGGTGGGGTGCTGACATCGTGAACGCGGTGAAGAACGTTCTCAAAGCCCGCGAGATGCCGGTCTTCTTGGCTCTTGTGCTGGTGATCGCGGTGGCGGGAGTGGCAAACCCTGCGTTCATTTCTGCGATGGGTGCAACCGACATTTTGCTGGGTGTCGCTATCGTCGCGATTTTGGCCGTCGGTCAAACCTTCGTCATCGTGATGCGACACATTGACCTCTCGGTCGGGTCGCTCATTGGTTTCACGTCCTTCCTCATTGGTGATCTCTATGCCCAGGGCTATGGACTGTGGGGTGGGCTCGCGGCAGCCCTTGTGGTGGGTCTCATCGTGGGGGCCATCAATGGGTTCCTCGTGGCGTATCTCAAGCTGCCAAGTCTTGTGGTGACGCTCGGTGCGCTTTACATCGTCAGAGGCGTGTTCAACGACTACGCGTTCGGTCGAACAATCACGGCAGCGATGGTTCCCCCGGAGGTGGCATGGATTGGACTCAACCGCCTCGCGGGAATTCCGTGGTTATTTGTGATCGGGTTAGCTCTGGTCATTATTAGCGGTGTCGTGATGCGGCGAGTGAAGGCAGCCAGGGACCTCTATGCCATTGGATCGAACCCTCAAGCCGCTGAACTCGCCGGCATTCCCGTGGCCAGACGAGTGTTTCTGGCGTTCCTTCTCAACGGTGCAATTACCGGGCTCGCGGGAGCTGTGATGCTGGGTCGATTCAATGCCGCTAATGCCAACTCGGGTCTTGCCCTCGAGCTGATTGTGGTGGCCGCGTGCGTGGTCGGGGGAGTCACCATTGCAGGTGGTTCTGGTTCGGTGTGGGGGGCATTCCTCGGTGCAATCTTGCTCCAAGCCATCACGAGGACGATTGGGGCTCTGGGTATCCCGCAGTTCTGGCAACAGGCTTTCAACGGCGCTCTCATCATCTTGGCCATCGCCTTCGACAAGTACCTCAATAGCCGGGTGAAAGTAACGACGATCATGGGGTCAAAGAATGATTAAGTGGAATCTCACCTGGGACAAAGGCGTCGGGCTTTTCCTGATTTTTGCTGTGCTGTTGGGTTCGCTACTCTCCGACAACTTCGCTAACACCTCCAACCTCAGTTTCATCCTCCGCGACGTCACCGAGTTCGCCATTATTGCTGTGGCGATGACGTTCCTGATTATTTCTGGTGAAATTGATCTGTCAGTCGCCTCAACACTCAATCTCAGTAGCGCGAGCCTCGGTTTCCTCTATCGAGCGGGGATGCCCTTTGAGATGGCCATCGTGGGTGGCCTCTTGGTGGGTCTCGCCTGTGGCCTCTTCAACGGCTATTTGGTGACCAAATTGGGCTTACCCTCACTCGCGGTCACTATTGCGACACTCGCTCTGTATCGAGGGCTCAGCTACGCACTGTTGGGTAACCAGCCGGTCAATGAGCTCCCGGAGTTTTGGATTTCTATCGGATATGGCCGGATCCCAGGGACCTTCCTTCCCTGGTCAACAATCCTTCTTGTGGTGCTGGCGGCTCTGGCCTGGTTCATCCTGCACCACACCCGCTACGGGCGCTGGACATTTGCAATCGGTGTCAACGCTGAAGCTGCGAAATTCAGTGGTATTCCCGTGCAGCGCACCAAGTTGATGCTGTTTGCGATGACAGGCCTGATGTCGGGCGTTGCGGGAGTTGTCTACACGCTCCGCTTCGCCAGCGCATCACCCGATGGCGCCGTGGGATACGAGCTCAGCATTATTGCTGCCGTTCTCTTTGGAGGCGTCTCCATCGCCGGCGGCGTGGGCACCATGTGGGGTGTCATCGCCGCTGTTCTCTCGCTGGGTGTCATTCGCTCAGCGTTGCAACTCGCCGGATTTACAGCTAACTCGCTCCTGATTGTCAGTGGCGCGTTGCTGTTGATTTCAGTTATCGCACCAAAGATAACTGAAACCTTGCGAAACCGCCCTCGTGCGGCTGGCAGGGACAACACCAAGAAAACCATTCGAGAGGTGGGAAATGAGTAACCGACTCTTCAAGTCGGGCGCACGGGTTTTTGCCCTCAGCGCCGCTGTCGCACTCGGCATTGCCGGATGTGCCAGCACTACTGAAACAACAACCGAGGAGGCCGCTGCACCCGCAGAGACCGCAACCGAGGGACGAGGGTGCTCAGAAGGCCTGTGAGGAACTCGGCGCTACCTGTGACTACATCGGACCCAACGAGGCCACCGGCCCCGCTCAGGTTCAGTTCATCAACCAGGTAATCCAGGAGGGCTACGACGCTCTCGTTATCTCCGCTGCTGACCAGAACGCTATCGTTCCGGCTCTTCAGGAAGCTGCTGCTGCAGGAATCACCATCGTGACTTCTGACGCTGACGTTGCTGCTGAGTCTGCCGACGCACGTTTGGTTTCCATTCTTCCCTCGGCGGCAGACCGCATCGGTACTGCTGAGGTGGACTGGGTTGCTGAAGAGGCCGGCGAAGAGGGTTGTGTTGCAATCCTGTCCGCTGCCGCAACTGCAGCCAACCAGAACGTCTGGATCGCAGCGATGGGACCCTACCTCGAGTCGACCTACCCCAACATGTCATGGTGTGGTGGAAGCCTCGAGTCGGCAACCTTCTATGGTGACGACGACGCAACCAAGTCGGTTGAGCAGTTCAACGCCATCCTGTCTCAGTACCCTGACGTAGCAGGCATCATTGCCCCCACCACCGTGGGTGTTCTGGCTGCTGCCCAGGAGAAGAAGGCCAAGGGCGCTTCTGTTGCTGTGACCGGTCTGGGTCTGCCTTCTGAGATGGCTCCTTACATCGAAGATGGCACCATCACCAAGGTTGGTCTGTGGAACCCGATTGACCTCGGCTACGTCGCTGTGTACGCAGCGGTTCTCGGCATGAACGGTGAATTCGACGGCTCCGTCGGATCCTCCTTCAGCGCTGGTGGAACTGATTACACGGTCGTTGAGGGTGGCATTGCCTACCTCGGTGACCCGTTCACCTTCACCATCGACAACATTGCCACCTTCAAGGAGATTTACTAATTTCCTTGTAGCTAGCTAGAAACCTCGGGTGGTAGTCATGAGAATGGCTACCACCCGAGGTGGTTAATAACAGAAAGGCACCATCATGCAGCGCGTAGGTTTTCGTTTGAAATTGAAGAAAGAACTTCTCGACGACTATGTGGAGCGGCACAAGGCCGTGTGGCCGGAAATGCTCGACGCTCTCTCTGCCACCGGGTGGACCAACTACTCGCTTTTCCTGGACCGGGATGACGCATCCCTTTTCGGTTATTTCGAAACCCCCGACCTTGACGCCGCTCGCGCTGGGATGGCGGCCACCGAGGTGAACGAGCGCTGGCAGGCGGACATGGCTCAATATTTTGAGGAGCTTGAAGGTGTGAGACCCGATGAGGGGTTTAAGCAATTGGAGAGTGTCTTTTTCCTTGCATAGCTCTGTGGGGCCCGCGCCATGCGCGGACCCCACAGTGTCATAGCTTTACTCTCCTCGAAGAATGGCGAGCAAGCGAAGAATCTCGACATAGAGCCACACGACGGTGACCATGATGCCAAATGCTGCCTGCCAGCCGTACACGCTAGGCGCCCCCCGCTCTACGCCCGCCTTGATGGATTCGAAATCCATGACCAGCGAGTAGGCGGCGAGGAAGACGACCAGAATTCCGAGGACTACACCGAGCGGAATTCCATAAATCTCCATGCTGCGCAGACCAAACATGGCATCGGTTGCGCCGAAAATCATCAGCCCGAAGTTCACCAGGGAGAACACCATGTACCCCACCATGGCCACGATGACGATGCGTGTCATCCGCGCCGAGGTGCGGAACTTTCCACTGAGGAACAGAAACAGGGTCACCCCGATCACGCCGAGGGTTCCGAAAACAGCCTGAGGAACAATTCCCTCCCACATCTGGCTGAAAATGGCGGAAATCCCACCCACAAAGAGACCCTCGAATCCCGCGTAAGCGAGGATGAGGCCTCTCGAGGGCTGCTTCTTGAAGATATTCACCAGGGCAAGAACCAAGCCGACGATGAGGCCGGGAAGAGCGAGCGCTGGGATCATCCAGCCCAGAAGCGCACCTGCCAGAAGAACACCAAAAGAGATGAGGGTCTTCATGATGGTGCCCTCATACGTCATCCGACCCGTGTCGGCAGGTGTGGCGGAGGGGCGACCATACATTTCATCGAGTTGGTCGGCGCTAGGTGTCGCTACAGTGCTCTCCCGGAACGCGAGAGAGCGTGAGAATGCGGGATTTGACGAAGCCATGATTGCCTTTTCTGTCGACCTATACGGACATCTTCAGTGTAAAGGACGGGCTTGAGAGAGGCTGAGGGTTTTCTTTACATCACCTGAAGCCATGTCATCGCCAGCACAATCCCTGCCACCGTGTAGGCCACCAGCCATAGCCAGCCGAGCCCAATCGCGACCCACGCAAGGGCTTGTCCTCGTTGTCGAGAACGCCTGATCTGGCCAATCGAGAGATACCCGAAGAGGACGGCAAATGGGCTGAGTGTAAGGGCCAAGACAAGCGCCACAACGGACAGAATGTTGAGTCCTGCAGGCGAATGTGAGGGATCCGGCTTCTCTGGGTGGGATGTGTCGGTCCCATTGACTGATGCGTCCACCGTGTCGACTGCGGTGTTGTGTTCCTGTTCGTCGTCGAGGGCCGGAAGCGAAGGAGTGTCTTGCAGAATCCTTCCCGTGTCGAGTGACCCCAAGTCGAGGGTGGGCTCGGGTTGTGGGGGTTCGACCAAATCATCGCCTTCATCAAGAGGACCTGGCCGGGTGGGAATGCTCACTCTCCAAGGCTAGCGGGCTCATCAGATGTGGGCTTTAGACTGAGCCAGCGATGTCTGAACCCCTCTCCCCCCTGCTCGAAGGGCTGAACCCTCGGCAGAAAGAGTCAGTCGAATATCGAGGGCCGGCTCTGCTCATCGTGGCGGGGGCAGGCTCCGGCAAAACCAGTGTTCTCACCCGGCGCATCGCGAGCCTTCTTCAGACAAAAGACGCGTGGCCGAGCCAAATTCTCGCCATCACGTTTACCAATAAAGCTGCCGGCGAGATGCGAGAGCGCATCGAGGGGCTAATCGGTGAGGCAGCAGGCTCCATGTGGATTTCAACTTTTCACTCAGCCTGCGTGCGCATTTTGCGTAAGGAGCACGACAAGTTTGGTTACTCGAGTTCCTTCACGATCTACGATTCGGCCGATCAGCGAGCCCTCATCAAACGGATTCTGAAAGAACTCGGTGGCGAAGAAATGGGTCTCACCGCAAACGCCGTTATCAGCAAAATGTCGCGCCTCAAGAATGAGCTCGCCGATGTTGATTCTTATCGGCGTTCATCCCGCTCAGAAGACCCGGCCGATGCGCTGTTTATCGAAGTGTGGGACCGGTATCAGCGTGAACTGCAACGGAACCAAGCTTTTGATTTTGACGACCTCATTGGTCAGACCGTCTACCTCTTTCGCGCTTTTCCTGAGGTTGCGGCCACCTACCAGGCCAGGTTCCGTCATGTGCTCGTCGATGAGTATCAAGACACCAACCATGCGCAATACGCCCTGATTAGGGAACTCACCAGACCAATTCCCGCTCAGCTTGTCCCCGAAAAACCCTCCCTACCGAGGCAAGAAGATGGATCGGTTGCGGGAGCCTCGCTCACCGTGGTGGGCGACTCCGACCAATCGATTTATGCCTTTAGAGGAGCCGATATCCGCAACATCATCGAGTTCGAGCGCGACTTCCCGGGTGCCACTGTGGTGCTGCTGGAGCAGAACTATCGCTCGACCCAAAACATTTTGGATGCAGCCAACGCCGTCATCGGGAACAACTTCGATCGCAAAGCTAAGAACCTTTTCACCGATGTAGGAGCGGGTGAAGGCATCATCGGCTTCACCGGGTATAGCGCCCACGATGAAGCCCAATTTGTTGCAGACCAGATCGTGTCTCTCTCAGGCGAAGGTATTCCGTACTCGGAGATAGCGGTGTTCTATCGGACCAACGCGCAAACGAGAGCGTTGGAAGACATTTTCATCCGATCCGGAATCCCCTATCGGGTGATCGGGGGAACCAAGTTCTATGAGCGAGCCGAGATTAAAGACGTCATCGCGTACTTGGTCGCCATCGCTAACCCAGCGGATTCACTCGCGATTCGCCGGATCCTCAATACCCCGAAGAGAGGTATCGGTCCCGCTACGGAAACAGCGCTTGTCGCGCTGGCCGACAAAGAAGACATCACCCTGAGAGAAGCGCTTCGGAGATCAGGAGAACTCGGCCTTGGACCGAAAGTAACGTCGGCGATGGCGGCGCTCGCTTCAGCGCTTGATGAAGCCGAAGAGCTTTCTTACCGGGAACCGCCGGTGGCGACGCTGGAGAAGATTTTGAACGCCACGGGCTATCTGACCCTGTTGCAGAACTCCAGAGATCCCCAGGATGAGGCCAGAGCCGAAAACGTCGGTGAACTTATTTCGGTGACAAGAGAGTTCGCGAGAAACAATCCTGACGGCACTCTGTCTGATTTTCTGACCGAGGTTTCCCTCGTTGCTGCAGCCGATGAGCTGGATGACGCATCGGGGACAGTGTCCCTCATGACTCTCCACACAGCCAAAGGTTTGGAATTTGATGTCGTGTTCTTAACCGGGTTAGAAGAAGACCTCATTCCCCATCGCATGAGCGCTCACGAGCCGGGTGGACTTCAAGAAGAGCGTCGCCTGCTTTATGTGGGAATTACCAGAGCCAGGCAACGCCTGCACCTTTCACTCGCGATGACCAGAAGCACCTTTGGTGACACCGCAATCGCTCAACCGAGCCGATTCCTCGCTGAGATCCCGCAGGAGCTGATTTCGTGGCGCGAATCCAGAGCCGCAACCGGCGGCTCTGGTCACCAGTTGGGCGGACCACTTCGAAGCTCAAGTTGGCAGGGCGCTGGAAGCGCAGGGGGAAGGGCTCTGGGAATCCGTGATGAACTTCCTCCAGCCCCCAAGAAGTCCACGGCGTGGACTAATCGAGTCACCTCTAGTGTTCGTGACAACGGTGATTTATCGCTAGCGCCAGGCGATCGCATCGAACACGATGACTTTGGTCAGGGAAGTGTTCGCAGTGTCTCGGGCGAAGGAGCGAAACGAATTGCGGAGGTTGATTTCGACCAGGCAGGCAGGAAGCGCCTGCTTATTAAAATCGCGCCGATAGCGAAGCTGTAGAGGCATAACCCACCTTTCATAGCCGGTAGGGTTGTACAGGTTCCTCGCTCTCACCGCCGCGAGCGTGTGTGAACTCTTCTCCCAGCCGATTATCGGGAAGGACTTTCCGGCGTGGATTTATACGAATATCAAGCGCGTGACATGTTCGAGCAGCACGGTGTCCCGGTGCTCCAGGGAATCGTTGCCGACACCCCGGCAGATGCTAAAGCCGCGGCTAGCTCCATCGGTGGTCTCACCGTCGTCAAAGCTCAGGTGAAGACGGGCGGCCGTGGAAAAGCGGGAGGCGTCAAGGTCGCAAAGACGCCTGACGACGCATTCGACGCGGCTGAGGCAATCCTCGGTCTTGACATCAAAGGCCACATTGTCCGTCGGGTGATGGTCGCGGCGGGAGCTGCCATCGCGCAGGAGTTTTACTTCTCTGTTCTCTTGGACCGGGCGAATCGCAATTATTTGGTGTTGTGCAGTTATGAGGGCGGGATGGAGATTGAGCAACTCGCCGAGGAGCGACCTGACGCTCTCGCTCGGGTATCAATAAACCCCGCTCACGGAATAGATCTCGAGGTCGCGAAAGATATTGCCCATAAGGCTCACTTCCCCGCCGAGCTCATCGATAAAGTCGCGCCCGTCTTCGTGAAGCTGTATGAGGTGTTCCAGAAGGAAGACGCGACCCTGGTAGAAGTGAACCCTCTCGTGTTGACCGAGTCTGGCGAGATCATCGCTCTGGATGGAAAAGTCACTCTCGATGAAAATGCCGCATTTCGTCAACCCCACCACGCACAGCTTGCCGACTCGGCGAGCGCTGATCCGCTGGAGGAGAAAGCCAAAGCTCACGACCTCAACTACGTCAAGCTCGATGGTGAGGTGGGAGTCATCGGAAATGGTGCCGGCCTTGTGATGTCGACGCTGGACGTTGTCGCCTATGCAGGGGAAAAGCACGGGGGTGTCAAGCCCGCTAACTTCCTCGATATCGGTGGTGGCGCTTCCGCTGAAGTCATGGCTGCAGGATTGGACGTCATCCTGGGTGATCCTCAGGTCAAGAGCGTGTTTGTCAACGTTTTCGGCGGTATCACCGCGTGTGATGCGGTGGCTAACGGCATCGTGCAGGCGCTCGACATCATCGGCGATCAAGCAACAAAGCCGCTGGTGGTTCGTCTCGATGGCAATAGCGTCGAGAAGGGCCGAGAGATTCTTCGGGCGGCGCAGCACCCCCTGGTGACGCTCGCCGAAACTATGGATGAGGGCGCTGATCGCGCCGCACAGTTAGCGTCACAGTAAGGAATATGCGTGTCTATTTTTCTGAATAAGGATTCGAAGGTCATCGTCCAGGGAATCACCGGGGGCGAAGGTAGCAAGCACACCGCTCTGATGCTGAAAGCTGGCACGCAGGTGGTCGGGGGCGTCAACGCTCGTAAGGCGGGAACGACGGTCACCCACGGAGACCTTGAGCTGCCGGTGTTTGGCACGGTTGCGGAAGCAATGGCGAAAACTGGCGCCAACGTCTCCGTTGCGTTTGTGCCGCCCGCCTTTGCAAAAGACGCGGCGATCGAAGCCATCGACGCTCATATTCCGCTCCTCGTCATCATCACCGAAGGCATTCCCGTGCAAGACACGGCAGAGCTGTGGGCGCACGCGGGGGCAGTGGGAAAAACTCGCATTATTGGTCCCAACTGCCCTGGGATTATCACCCCTGGAGAGGCCCTGGCAGGAATTACTCCTGCGACCATCACCGGAAAAGGACCGATTGGCTTGGTCTCGAAGTCGGGAACCTTGACATACCAAATGATGTTCGAGCTGCGAGACATTGGATTCTCCACCGCGATCGGTATTGGTGGTGATCCCATCGTCGGAACCACACACATCGATGCTTTACAGGCATTTCAGGATGACCCCGAAACAAAAGCCATCGTGATGATCGGTGAAATCGGTGGCGACGCGGAGGAGCGTGCTGCTGACTTCATCAAAGCCCACGTCACCAAACCGGTAGTCGGCTATGTCGCTGGCTTCACTGCGCCAGAAGGTAAGACCATGGGCCACGCAGGGGCTATCGTGTCGGGATCGGCAGGCACTGCAGCGGCCAAAAAAGAGGCTTTGGAAGCAGCAGGTGTGAAGGTGGGGAAGACACCGTCGGAGACGGCGGCCCTCATGCGTGAGGTCATCGCCTCGCTGTAGTCCTAGAGCCTTCAATGTGGGGGGCAAACGATAGGCTCATGTCGCCATGAATGCCCGACTTAACGCGCTTGCGACCGTGCTCGACGTTGTCGTGTTGGTGGGTATTGGGATTGGACTTTTCTTTGCCCCACTCACTATGGTCTGGGCTTTCGACGATGGCTTTTCGACAGATTTATTGCTCTCCTGGGCAATTTCAGTGGACGGTTGGATGCTGGGCCACGGCGTCCCTCTGACCTTCGCCATTCCACCGGATGTAGCGACTGCGCTGTCGATCGGGGAAGTTAACCGCTCCTTTAGCGCGGATATCGCGCTGTTGGGTGTGGCGTTTCTCACCGTGTTGTGGGGCTACCGGATTGGTCGCCGGGAGGGGACCAGGCTCTATCCCTTGGCCACCTGGTTTTTGGCTGTTGGCACGATGGTGCTTCTCAGTTTTGTGATGGTGTTCTTTCTCCCAGCACACATGGTGACAATTTCACTCATCGATGCGCTGGTTCGCCCGGCTCTGTTCCTTGCGCTCGGTTTGGCTCTTGCGATCTGGATTGGACAGGATGCTCCCGGCGGAAGGGCTCTCGCCTCTGTCGTTCCCGATGGAGTGCTCAGGGTGTTTCGAACCGGTCTGGTTTCTGGCGCGACCGCAGTGCTTGGCATGGTGACAGTGTCCGCCGTCGTCGTCGCTGCGCTATTACTGCTTTCTTTTGCGCCGGTCATTAGTTTGTATGAATCGTTGCAACCAGGAATCTGGGGGATTATCACCCTGTCTATAGGGCAGCTCGCTCTGCTTCCGACGGCAATTGTGTGGGCTGCCACTTGGTTGGTTGGTCCTGGTTTTGCGCTCGGAACCGGCGCCTTGGTCTCGCCGCTTGGCACTACCCTTCAAGCTGCTCCGGCCCTGCCGCTGTTGGGAATTATTCCGCAGGAGGTTCCTCAAGGGGCCGTCATGGTCGTGATGGTTCCCGTCATAGTCGCTCTCTTGGCAGGATTTTTCTCTGCTTCTCGGTTATCGCCATCGTCTTCGGGAAAGCTCTGGATTGATACAGATCTCTTGAGTCAGCCTGTGATGAGGGCCGTGATGGCAGCGATATTGGCAGGACTCACCAGCGCCGGCGGCGGAGCCGTGCTCGCCGCCCTCACGTCGGGTGCCGCTGGTCCTGGACGATTTGCCAACGTCGGTGCCGACCCGGGGCAAGTGGCGCTGTGGTGGGGGCTTGAAGCGAGTGTGGGTGTTTTCTTAGGACTCGTAGCCGGCATTCTGAGCCGGCGGGGTCGCTGAGTGCCTCGGTAGGCTGGGAGCGTGCGCGACAGACTCGTTGTCCTCATTTCGGGCGGTGGCAGTAACCTCGCCTCGTTGTTGGAGAGTCTTCCCGAGTCGGGTATTCCCGCCGATGTTGTCGCTGTGGGTTCCGAGAGAGAAGCTCCTGGCCTTTCCCACGCCAACGCACACTCCATTCCGACGTTTGTCGTGGACTTTTCGAGCTATCCGGACCGAGAATCCTGGGGTCAGGCGCTTGGCGAGGCAATCGAGCGGTGTGAGCCCGACTGGGTGATCCTCAGTGGCATGATGAAGCTTTTGCCCGGGGACCTGGTGAAGAGGTTCGAGGGGCGGATTATTAACACCCATCCGGCGTATTTGCCAGAATTTCCGGGTGCACACGCCGTTCGAGACGCTCTGGCCGCTGGAGTGAGCCAGACGGGCGCGTCGGTGATTCTGGTAGACGAGGGCGTTGATACCGGCGAAATTCTTGCTCGGGAGAGGGTGGCAGTCCTGGAGG
>JBJOIK010000014.1:0-9527 GCA_046047135.1 Actinomycetota bacterium | reverse complement strand
TGCTGCAACCCGCGCAACTGTCTCCAGCACGGTGTAGAGGGTGTCGAGAGCATCAGTATCGGTACCGTCCCAGAAACGATCACGGCTTCTGCGGACATACCAATTAGTGAGCACATCGGCGAAGTCCCGAAGCGCCGCTGCCGCCATGGGCGAATCAAGAGCCTCGAATTCTCGGGTAGCGGTCTCAATCAGGTCTCGGGTCTTCGCCACGATGTAGCGGTCCAACACATGGGTCGAATTTGTCCGCCACGAAGGTTCATGATCTCCCACATAGAGGCTGAGGAAGTAGTAAGTGCTCCAGAGCGGCAGGAGAAATTGTCGGACTCCTTCACGGATTCCCTCCTCCGTCACCACCAGGTTTCCTCCCCTAATGACAGAACTCGACATGAGGAACCACCTCATGGCGTCGGCGCCATCTCGTTCGAAAACTTCTGACACATCCGGGTAGTTACGAAGGCTCTTGGACATTTTTTGCCCGTCAGAGCCAAGAACAATTCCGTGACTAATCACCTGTTTGAAAGCAGGCCTATCGAAGAGGGCGGTGGAGAGAATGTGCATCGTATAAAACCACCCACGGGTTTGCCCGATGTACTCAACGATGAAGTCCGCGGGATTATGTGAATCAAACCAATCGTGATTTTCGAACGGGTAGTGCACCTGTGCAAACGGCATAGAGCCCGAATCAAACCACACGTCCAATACGTCAGGAATCCGACGCATCATCGACTGCCCGCTCGGATCGTCAGGATTGGGGCGAACAACATCGTCGATAGCGGGACGGTGAAGATCTTCAGGTCTCACCCCAAAATCCCGCTCAATCTCGTCGAGCGAACCGTAAACGTCAACTCGGGGAAACTCGGGGTTATCCGATTTCCAGACCGGAATCGGTGAGCCCCAATAGCGGTTTCGAGAAATTGACCAATCCCTTGCATTGGAGAGCCACTTACCGAACTGACCATCTTTGACGTTTGCAGGAACCCACGTGATGTCCTCGTTGAGTTCCACCATGCGATCACGAATGGAGGTGACCTTGACGAACCAACTCGATACCGCTTTGTAAATCAGAGGAGTGCGGCACCGCCAGCAGTGCGGATACGAGTGGTCGTAGGAGCGCTCTGAAAACAACCGACCGGAAGTCCGAAGGAGTCCGGTGAGGGGCTTGTTCGCATCGAAGACTTGAAGTCCCGCCACGTCACTCACTTGATCGAGGAAGCGCCCGGCATCGTCGATTGAGATGATGACCGGAATCCCCGCCTCAGCACAGGTCACCTGGTCATCTTCACCATAGGCAGGGGCCTGATGAACGATGCCGGTGCCCTCACCAGTCGCTACGTAGTCTGCCACCAGGATGCGCCACGCATTCTGCATTCCCCAGGCCTCGCGATCGGCGTAGTAATCGAAGATGCGTTCGTATTCGAGCCCACCCAGGTCCGACCCGACGAAGCGTTCAGCTACTGCTTCGAGTGCTGCAGAAACTTCCTCATACCCGAGCTCTTTGCGATAGGACGCCACAGTGTCTTCGGCGAGCAAGTACCGCGCATCTGGATGGACTGCGGTGGGGCCAGCCGGTACGACCACGTAGGAAATGTCTGGACCAACCGCAAGCGCCGCGTTGGTCGGCAGTGTCCAGGGTGTAGTCGTCCATGCCAGGGCGAGAGCTCCGTCAAGGCCGAGTCGTTGCGCAGCATCACCGGTCAACGGGAAGGTGACCGTGACGGATTGGTCTTGTCGGGGTTTATAGACATCGTCGTCCATGCGCAGTTCATGGTTACTCAGCGGTGTCTGATCCCGCCAACAGTAGGGCAACACCCGGTATCCCTCATAGGCGAGCCCCTTGTCATAGAGCTGTTTGAAAGCCCAGATCACACTCTCCATAAACGTGATATCGAGAGTCTTGTAGTCGTTCTCGAAATCGACCCACCGAGCCTGGCGGGTGACGTACTCTTCCCATTCTTTGGTGTAGCGCAACACTGATTCTTTGGCTGCCTGATTGAATGCAGCAATCCCCATGTCATCGATTTGGCTCTTATCGGTAATCCCCAACTGCCGTTCAGCTTCGAGTTCCGCCGGAAGACCGTGGGTGTCCCACCCAAACCGGCGGTGCACTTGCTTCCCGCGCATAGTGTGAAAGCGGGGGAAAACATCTTTCGCGTACCCAGTGAGCAAGTGCCCGTAGTGAGGCAAACCGTTGGCAAAAGGGGGACCGTCGTAGAAGACCCACTCGGGACACCCTTCCCGAAGTTCAATGGACTTCTGAAAGGTGTTACCCCTTTTCCATTGATCCAGAACACGATGTTCAATGGCAGGAAAGGAGGGGCTCGGGTCAACGCTCTCGTTGTCCAGATGGCGCGGAAAAGTCATAGTCATCTCTCTGACACGGGTGGGGGTTCTGCGAGGACGCATGATGGCTCACGCGCGGTACCACCTCGCTTGCCCGGCACAGCCGGGCCACTCACTGTCAGGCGATAACGGGCCAACCCGACCGGGTCTACTGAGAATCAGTGATTCTGTTCTTCCGGTAGCTCCCCGGTGATTGCCGGTTCAACGCTCTTGCCACACAGTCTAGAACAGCTTCTCGACTGTGTCGCTGGAGAGAACTGTCCTCATTCTCTCCAGCTCCACACGCACACATTCTGAGAGGGGTGCTCGAGGAGCTGGGGCTCTAGCAAATTCAAGAGAAGCGTTGACGAGCGCCGCTGTCACGAGCCAAGAATCGCTGGAGCGAACCTCCGCTGCTTCGAGGATGGAGTGCACCTGGAGTAACCGAGTGCCAGCGCCCGAGCTGAGTTCATCATGGATACCCATCGCCTCACGGTGAGTCGCGATGAGGGGAACTCGATCAGGTGAGACGTCAGCGAGGAGCGCGAATAGTGCGGGCCCGCATCGCTGGCCAGAATCAATCGCGTGCCGCCATTGTGCCAAAACTGCGTCGACGCCTACCCAGAGCACATCTGATTTGAGCGGAAAATAGTTGAAGAAAGTTGCCCTGCTAATTCCTGCCCGAGTGGCAATGTCGTCCGCTGTCGTGTTGTGAAATCCCTGTTCAAGGAAGAGCTCTGTTGCTGCGTCCTCAAGTTCGTGGGGTGAGGAGCGCCTGGGCCTGCCTCGCTCACGAGTGTTCATAACTTCCCCTATAGTTGAAGAAGGTTCTATTTTTTAGACTTAGTCCACATAATACCTCGAACCCCTTGGAAAGGCCCTCCGTGTCTCACGCCATCCACACAGCCCCCTCCCCCGCACAATCTCGAAAAGTGGCGGTTGCCTCATTTGTGGGAACAGCTCTCGAGTCCTACGACCAATATGTCTATGCCTGGTTAGCGGCCCTCTTCGTAGGTCCTCTGTTCTTCGAACCCCTCGGACCAGTAGGAGGCGTACTGGCATCATTTGCCACCTTCGCCGTCACCTTCTTCGTTCGCCCCCTGGGAGCAATAATCTTTGGTCACCTCGGAGATCGACTAGGCCGGCGGACAACATTGATCATCACGATCGTGCTGATGGGGGTTGCAACAGGCCTCATCGGAGCTCTTCCCACCTATGCCCAAATGGGCTGGGTTGGTGCGATAGTTCTGGTCGTGTTGCGCCTTGCCCAAGGTTTGTCACTGGGGGGTGAGTGGGGAGGAGCAGTCGCACTGACCACAGAGCACGCAACTGAGCGCAACCGGCACTTCTTTGCGTCTCTGGTTCAACTGGGTTCTCCCGTGGGATCCATTCTCTCCAACGTGATTTGGCTCGTCCTCTTCCTCACCCTCAGTCAGGAAGAAATCTTCGAATGGGCCTGGAGAATCCCCCTCCTCTCCGCTTTCCCGCTCCTTCTCATCGCCCTGTATCTGAGGTGGAGCATCGACGAAACGCCTGTATTCAAGGATCTGGTCAACAAAGGTCAGCGCGCGAAATACCCCTTCCTCGAAGTTCTCAAGCGAGCACCCCTGGCCATCGTGATTGCAGTGGGTGGCGCTCTCCTCGGGCACGGCTCCTACACGCTTATGAACACCTACACCACCAACTATGGTGTCGAGGTCTTGGGGTATTCACCGATGGAGTTCACAATGGCCTTAACCATTGGAAGTCTCCTCCAGCTCATCACCATTCCCACTTTCGGAGCAATGGCCAATCGCTTTGGCTCCGGCAGGGTCGTCTGGTGGGGGGCGCTTGGCACCATGATCTTTGCTTTCCCGCTGTACTGGATCATTCTCGACGCCAGCTTCCTCACCCTGGTCATCATCATGGTGGTAGGTGGGATTCTGCCCACCGCCTCATGGGCCGCGCTCGGCGGAATGATGAGCGACCTTTTCGATGAGAAGGCTCGCTACACAGCCCTCGCGCTCTCCTACAACGTGGCCGCCGCCATTGCCGCGACACTGCCGTTCTTCCTCACCCTGATGAGAGTGGCGACTGACAACGCGTGGTGGCATCCGGGTGTCGTGCTGGCGGGCCTCTCGCTCATCACCCTGGTGTCTGCTCTTTTCGCCGGCACCATGAGCTCGCGGTTCACGGGCCCCTCATACGCGAGGTCGGGAACTTAGACCCTTCCTTCTGTTCGGGCCGGGAATCTGGTGCAACCAGAGCCCGGCCCGAAATGTTTTGTAGCATGGTGGGACACTCAGGCACAGGTGACGCGGTGCCGCCCATAGAGAAGTAGGTGCCCCATGACCCTCGGTATTCCTGACAAACCAGCGCTGGAGGGTTTGGAACATAAGTGGGGCGAGCTATGGGAAAAGAACGGCACGTATAGCTTCAAGAGGGAAGCTGCTCTCCGGCGAGGCAAAGACCACCTTTTCGCGGTGGACACTCCCCCGCCGACCGCGTCCGGCAGTTTGCATATCGGCCACGTCTTTAGCTACACCCATATGGACCTGCAAGCGCGTTATCAGCGCATGCGGGGAAAAGAAATCTTCTACCCCATGGGATGGGATGACAATGGGTTGCCCACCGAAAGGCGAGTCCAGAACTACTACGGGGTGAGGTGCGACCCTTCCCTGTCGTATGAGGAAAATTTTGTCCCCCCACTAGAGGCGGGAGCAACACCGGATGGTTCAAAACCTGGGGAGCAGATACCGGTCAGCCGGCGAAATTTCATTGAACTATGCGAGAAGCTCACTGTCGAAGATGAGCAGCAATTCGAGGATCTCTGGAAAACGCTCGGCCTCAGTGTCGATTGGTCACTGACCTACAGGACTATTGACGATCACTCACAAAAGGTCGCCCAGAGCGCCTTCCTCAAGAATCTCGAGAGGGGGGAGGCGTACCGAGCAGACGCACCCACTCTGTGGGACATCACGTTTAGGACAGCCGTGGCCCAGGCCGAACTAGAAGATCGTGAGCAGCCCTCTGCCTACCACCGGGTGACCTTTCCGGGTGTAGACCACGACGGCGTCACGATTATGACCACTAGGCCGGAATTGATTGCCGCCTGCGTTGCCCTCGTTGCGCACCCCGACGACGCCCGGTATGCGGCTCTCTTTGGACAGCACGTGGTCACCCCTTTGTTTGGTGTGAAGGTTCCTGTTGTGGCGCACCATCTCGCTCAACCCGATAAAGGCACCGGAATTGCAATGGTGTGTACCTTCGGTGACGTCACTGACGTGGTGTGGTGGCGTGAACTCTCTTTGCCCACCCGCCCCATCATCGGTAAGGATGGCAGGCTGAGGGCGGAGACCCCCTCCTGGATTGAGTCTGCTGCTGGCCAGGCCCATTATCAGCAACTGGCGGGTAAGACAGTGTTCAGCGCCAAAGCGGCCATGGTGGAGATGCTCGGAGCCTCCGGTGACCTCCAGGGCGAACCCGAACCCATGACCCACCCGGTGAAATTTTTTGAAAAAGGTGACAAACCTCTCGAGATCGTGACCACCCGACAGTGGTACATCGCCAATGGTGCTCGTGACGAAAAACTTCGCGAGCGGCTTATCGAGCGCGGGCGTCAAGTCAGTTTTCATCCCGACTTTATGAGAGCCAGATACGACAACTGGGTGAATGGGTTGTCCGGAGACTGGCTTATTTCGAGGCAACGATTCTTCGGTGTTCCCATTCCCGTGTGGTACCCCCTCGATTCTGATGGCACCCCACTGGAGGGCGAGGTCATCACGCCCTCTCTCAGCCAGCTCCCCGTAGACCCCTCCACCGATGTTCCCGAAGGTTTCACCGAGGAACAACGAGGTGTTCCGGGCGGTTTTGTCGGTGAAATCGACATTATGGATACGTGGGCGACCTCGAGCCTCACTCCCCAGCTTGCGGGAGGTTGGGGCGTCGATGACGAATTGTTTTCCCTGGTTTTCCCCTACGACCTTCGTTCACAAGGTCAAGACATCATTCGCACCTGGCTGTTTTCAACAGTGCTTCGAGCAGAACTAGAGCACGGCACTATCCCGTGGAAAAACGCCGGAATTTCGGGCTTCATTGTTGACCCCGACAGAAAGAAGATGTCCAAATCGAAAGGTAACGTCGTCACTCCCCAATCGATGCTCGACGAGCACGGTAGCGACGCCGTTCGCTACTGGGCCGCATCGTCGAAACTCGGTACTGATGCGGCTTTTGACCCCCAGAACCCCAAACAGATAAAGATCGGTCGCAGGCTTGCCATCAAAGTCCTGAACGCCGCCAAGTTCGTGTACGGATTCGAAGGCCCGCTCGGTGAGATAAGTGAACCCATCGATATCGACATGGTGCGAGAGTTGCAGTCTGTGATCTCCTCGGCAACTGAGGCATATGAGGCGTTTGACCATGCCAAGGCGCTCGAAATCGCGGAAACTTTTTTCTGGACGTTCACCGATGACTACGTTGAATTGGTCAAAGACCGAGCCTATGCAGGTGAGGGCCAACCTCGAACGAGCGCGGTCACCGCACTCAGACTTGCCGTCGAGGCGCTCGTCCGTCTTTTCGCGCCGGTGATTCCCTTTGCTGCAGAAGAAGTATGGTCCTGGACTCACGAAGCGAGCATTCATCACGGTCCATGGCCAGGCACCGAGGAATTACCCAACCCAGAGAATTCGAACTCAGAGGGGCTCCTCGCGCTCGCCAGCGAAGCGTTGATTACGATTCGGCGGTCAAAGACGGAGGCCCAGGTGGCGCAAAAAACGCCAATCCTCTCTGCAACACTGCACGCTCCCGCGCTCCTGCGGGCCGCTGAAGCGGATCTCAAAGCTGTAGGAAAAATTCAAACTCTCTCATGGGTGGATTCAGACGATGTTGAGCTCACAGACGTCGAATGGGGTTCGCTCGATGACTAGTTCCGAGCTGATACTCGTGAGGCCTCTTGAGCCTCTCGATCGCCAGCCATGGGAACGTCTCTTTCATGCCTATGGGGTGTTTTATGAAGAGGATTTTTCTGCATCCGTGATGGACGGAGTGTGGCAATGGTTAATGCAGGAGGATCACCCGCTTCGAGGTTTTGCTGCGACCCTCGGTGGTGAACTCGTCGGGATAGCCCACCTGCGCCATCAACACGATACGTTTACAGCGGCTTCGGCCTGGTTCCTCGACGACCTCTTCACTTCACCAGAAGCCCGCGGCAAAGGGGTTGCGACTGCTCTCATCGAGGCGCTCGACCGCTATGCCGCGGAGCGCGGAGGGGGCACTCTGCGATGGATTACCGCCCATGACAACGACACAGCCCAGAGCCTGTACAACTCTCTGGCGACGAAGACTTCATGGGTGATGTACGAGCGAGAGACTGGCGATAATGCAGCTCGGTAGCCGCTTTTCTGTGGGAGAAACACCCAAAGGCTTGCCGGAAGATCTCATTCAACGCATGAGGGAGGTCGAGTCCACTCTGAGCGATGAACAGCGCGACAAACTCAGATGGACCCTGACGTGGCTAGAAAACCGGCCCACAGTGGAGCTCGACAACGGAATTAAGTTGAGGGCTTAGGCGGATTTTTCGCGACGAGCTACGGGCTTCTGGACGATGACCGGCTTCCCGGCGCGCAGGACAGCATCCCTGGTGATGACCACTCTCTCAATATCGTCACTAGAGGGAACGTCGAACATCACGGGGCCCAACACTTCTTCGAGAATTGCGCGGAGTCCTCTGGCCCCTGTTTGGCGTTCAGCAGCCAATGTGGCGATCTCTTCGAGGGCGCCGGACTCAAACTCCAGTTGGACCCCATCGAGGACAAACATTCTCTGATACTGCTTCACCAAAGCGTTCTTGGGCCCAGTCAAAATATCGATAAGAGCCGACTGATCGAGTGGTGCCACGGTGGTCACCACGGGCAGGCGCCCAATGAATTCAGGAATCAGCCCGAACTTGTGCAAGTCTTCTGGCAAAACCTGGCTGAAAAGGTTTTCCTGCACTCCCTTGCTATGGAGCGGGGCCCCAAACCCAATGCCGTGTCGACCCACGCGCTGGGAGATGATGTCCTCTAATCCCGCGAATGCCCCTGCCACGATAAACAGGACGTTGGTGGTGTCGATTTGAATGAATTCCTGTTGAGGATGCTTTCTTCCTCCCTGAGGCGGAACTGCAGCAACGGTGCCCTCCAGGATTTTCAATAAGGCTTGCTGAACTCCCTCACCCGAAACATCTCGGGTGATACTGGGGTTCTCCGCTTTCCTCGCGATCTTGTCGACTTCGTCGATATAGATGATTCCTGTTTCAGCGCGCTTTACGTCATAGTCGGCAGCCTGAATGAGCTTCAGAAGAATGTTCTCGACGTCCTCACCGACATACCCTGCCTCTGTGAGTGCGGTTGCGTCGGCAACCGCAAAAGGAACATTAAGACGCTTGGCAAGTGTTTGAGCAAGGTAGGTTTTCCCACATCCCGTGGGGCCGATCAGCAGGATGTTGCTTTTTTGAATATCGACGTCGTCGCCTGAATCCACTGCGTGGGGAGAAGATGCTGCTCTCACACGCTTGTAATGGTTATAGACCGCTACAGAAAGCGACTTCTTTGCATCCTCCTGACCAATGACGTACTCCTCCAGGAAGTCATAGATCTCCTTGGGCTTGGGCAGGTCAAAGTCAGCGGTGCTGCTCTGACGGCCCTCAGATTGGCGTTCGTCGATGATCTCATTGCACAGCTCTACGCACTCATCGCAGATATAAACTCCAGGGCCGGCAATCAGTTGCTGTACCTGTTTCTGGCTTTTCCCACAGAACGAGCACTTGAGAAGCTCGCCTGATTCGCCGGTGCGCGCCATCGGAGACCCTCCACTACAGAACAGTGTGCAACTCCTTGGAGCTTACCTTTTCAGGCCAGGAGGTCTTGGACATTCCACAGGCGCCATCAGGTGTGGCGGGAATAGACTGTGTCCGAAGTCAACACAAGATGGAGGCTCATGTTTCGCCTCGGCTCCCTCAGTCTGAGCGTCGCGCTAGGTGTGGTCCTTGTGGTCGCCACCCCTGCACTCGCGCACAACGTTGTTGAGGAAAGAATCCCTGAACCGGGCTCAACGGTCACCGAAAGTCCTGTGGCAATCTCGATTACGAGCAACGACACTTACCTGGATTTGTCTGGCGCTGGGCAAGGATTCGGGATAGTCGTGCGCGACACACAGGGCCTCTACTACGGCGATGGTTGCGTCGTCGTTGA
>JBJOIK010000013.1:0-10490 GCA_046047135.1 Actinomycetota bacterium | reverse complement strand
TGTCTGATGTGAGGACTTCATCACCCAAGGTGATGGCACCCGTCACTGGGTGCACGCCGAACTCAAACTTCGTGTCCGCGAGAATAACGCCTCTCTCTCGCGCAATGTCTCGTGCGTGGGTGTAGATGTCGAGACTGAGAGAGCGGAGGGCAAGAGCGTCTTTTTCACCGAGTAGATCAACCATCTGTTCAAAGCTGATGTTCTCGTCATGATCGCCGAGTGCTGCTTTAGTGGCCGGGGTGAACAGTGGCTCAGGAAGCTCATCGCCCTCAGCAAGTCCCGAGGGGAGCTTAATCCCACACACACTGGAGGACGTCTGGTACTCCTTCCAGCCACTACCCGCCAAGTATCCCCGAACAACGCACTCAACGGGGAACATGGTCAGTGGAGAAACAACCATAGCCTGGTCTTTCAGTTCTAGCGGAGGCTTCTCTTCCAGTAGGTGGTTGGGAATGTCTAACTGGGAAAACCACCAGGTGCTGAGTGCGGTCAAAATCTGACCTTTGCCTGGAATCTCGGGAGTCAAAATGTGGTCGAACGCACTGACCCGATTTGTTGCCACAATCAGCAATTTGGTTGCGTCAGAAACATTGGATGCTGTTTTTGGAATATAAAGCTCTCGAACCTTTCCCGAGTAGACCGGCGTCCAGTCCTCGAGCGTTGACATTACGCAACACCGAGGGCAATGTCTGTGCGGTAGTGGGAGCCCTCAAGCTGAATTTTGTCTAGTGCCCCGTAGGCCCTCTCGCGGGCCTGACTAAAGCTGGAGCCACGCAGTGGCTGCGTGCGCGATGGTGACGGATTCGAGAGAAGAAACGTTCTCCAGGCCGATGATTTCTCGACCTGTTATTGGATTCTCCGGGTAGCCCTCGCTCGCCAACACGACTGTAATCGCACAGTCGTCACTGAAAGTCGGCTTCTCCACGCTCTCCAGCATTCCGCTCGCGGCGGCGAAGAGAAGTGGCGCTAGGGGAGACTCGAGTCTGGCCAGAACTACCTGGGTCTCGGGATCGCCGAATCGAGCATTGAATTCGATGACCTTTATTCCGTCCTTGGTGATGATGAGACCGCAGTAGAGCAGACCGATGAAGGGGTGTCCCAGGCGACCAAGCTCATCAATGGTGGGCTTCGCGATCGAGTTGAGAACCTCCTCAACAAAACCTTTCTTCAACCAGGGCAGGGGAGAGTAAGCCCCCATCCCTCCGGTGTTGGGTCCTTCATCACCGTCAAAAGCTCGTTTGAAGTCTTGCGCGGGAGCTAAAGGAATGACGCTATGGCCATCGCTGACAAAAAACAGCGATACCTCAGGTCCTTCGAGGAATTCTTCGACCAACACATCTCCGTGTTGAAGATAAAACTGTGCGTGCTCGATCGCCTTGTCTCTATCTTCCGTCACCAGCACACCCTTGCCAGCGGCCAGTCCGTCTGCCTTCACCACATAGGGAACTCCCATATCGTCGAGAGACTCAAGGAGGTCCTCCGGGCTCGAAACCCTCCGTGCTTTACCTGTCGGGACTCCGGCGCTCGCCATCACTTCTTTTGCGAAAGCTTTGGATCCTTCGATCGCGGCCGCCTCACTGTCCGGACCAAAGACAGCAACCCCTGCTTTACGAAGACGGTTCGCCACTCCCGCGACAAGTGGCGCCTCCGGCCCAATAATCACAAGGTCAACATCTGAGGCGACGGCAAATTCGGTGACCACCCTAGGGTTTGCGGGGTCGAGCGCCACAATTTCGGCGTCAGCTGAAATCCCGGCGTTGCCGGGGGCAGCGAGAACCTCATGCTTCTCGGAGTCACGCAGAAGTGCTTTGATGATGGTGTGCTCGCGTGCACCGGAGCCGATAACCAAAATCTTCACGCGCTTACCCTACCTTTGCAGGCTTGATAGCGTGGGCGCTGTGGCAGCTAGGCGCATCTCCCCCGACGCTGGTCGTGCCGCGCTCATCCGTTATCAGGCCGGGGATGTCGACAAAGAAACCGAGGCTGAGGCGGTTCGCTACACACTCCAGCTGTTGAAAGATAAAGCTCCGGGACGAAGCGTTGAAGTGCGCGTCCCACCGTGGGGAGCGGTCCAGGTGATAGAGGGCCCTGCTCACACCCGTGGAACCCCGCCTGCAGTAGTGGAAATGGACCCTTCAGTGTGGTTGAAACTGGCCTTAGGCACACAAACTTTCTCTGAAGCGCTTGCTGAGGGAGGAGTGAGGGCGTCTGGTGTTCGCTCTGACCTCACAGGGTGGCTTCCGGTAATCGAGCTAATCTGAGCCCATGGCGTCGAAGAAATCCGATTCGCAACAGCGAGTCATGGTCAGGCGCTCGCCCCGGTTGTCAGCATTTGTGCTTGTTTTTGGCGGTGTCGGGTTCTTCATCACTCTTGTCTTGACGAGTCTTTTCGACGTCGACCCTGCGGTAGGTTTTGCGACACTCTTTGCTTACTTTGCCTTGTATGGAATTACGGGTTCGATCGGGGTGGGCATCGTTCTATGGCTGGTTCTTGACCTGCGCTCGAGACGGTCACAGAAAGAAATCACGATGGAGCGTGAGAAAGGACGGTAGTCCTTAGCTGGACTGATTGTTTTCCACCCAGTTCAGGTACTCCTCCGAAACCGTCCCGGTCACGTAGTGACCGGTAAAACAGCTCATGTCGAGATCCTTCACACCCGAGTTTCCGATGATGGCCTGCTTCATGTCTTCGACTTCCTGATAGATCAGGTGATCCGCCCCAATTTCACGAGCAATTTCGGGGATCGTTCGCCCGGCGGCGACCAGTTCACTCTTGCTTGGCATATTGATTCCATAGACGTGGGGGAATCGAACCGGCGGGGCAGCTGAGGTGAAGGTGACACTCCTGGCACCCGCTTCTCTGGCCATGTCCACTATCTCTCGTGAGGTTGTTCCGCGGACGATGGAATCGTCCACGATCAGCACATTTTTTCCCGCAAATTCGCTGGACATGGCGTTGAGTTTTTGACGCACGCTCTTCGTGCGCTGAGCTTGTCCGGGCATGATGAAGGTTCGGCCCACGTATTTGTTCTTATAGAAGCCCTCGCGGTATTCGATACCCAGTTTTCGTGCCACCTGCATGGCGGCCGGCCTTGCGGAGTCGGGTATGGGCATCACGACGTCTATATCCTCGGTGGGGGCGTAGCGCGCAATCGTGTCCGCGAGTTTGTCTCCGAGCCGCAAGCGCGCCTCATAGACGGAGATTCCATTCATCACGGAGTCGGGACGCGCGAGATAGACGTATTCGAAGGAGCAGGGGAACAGTTGCGGATTATCTGCGCACTGTTTGTGATGCAGGGTGCCGTCTCGGGTAATGAAAACAGCCTCACCGGGTTCAACATCTCGAACGATGTCATACCCAGAGGCCTCTAGCACCAGAGATTCGCTGGCCACGATCCATTCGTCCCCCAGCAAGCCGGCTTGACGCCGACCGAGAATGAGTGGGCGAATCCCAAACGGATCCCGGAACGCTAAGAGTCCGTGCCCCGCGATGACCGCGATGGCGGCGTAAGACCCTTCGACCCGATTATGGAGGCTGGAGACTGCCCGAAAAGCGGTTTCCGGAGTAAACGCCGTCCCGGATTCCGCTGATTGGAGCTCACTGGCGAGGACGTTGACGAGTAGTTCGGTGTCGGACGTGGTGTTGAGGTGTCGTCTGTCCTTCTCCTCCAGTTCTCTGGTGAGCTCCCTGGTGTTCGTCAAGTTGCCGTTATGGACGAGCACAATGCCGTAGGGGGCGTTCACATAGAAAGGCTGTGCCTCTTGCTCTTTTTTGGCGTTGCCCCTCGTGGCATAGCGCACGTGGCCGAGGCCGATGGTTCCGATGAGGCTTCTCATATCCCGGGTGCGATAACCCTCTCGAACTTGCCCTCGAGACTTATGGACATGGAGTGTGTTGTCATCGGCGGTCGCGATGCCGGTTGAGTCCTGACCACGGTGTTGCAACAGTGCAAGCGCGTCATACACCTGTTGATTCACTGGTGATGACGAAACAATTCCCACGATCCCGCACATTGAAGGGGGTCATCTCCTCGTCTCACAACCGATGATGAGGCAAGCCTACCGGGCTATCTCCTGCCTCGCGGTGAGAGGGTTCTCTCCTTTTTCTTCTCAATGCTGCGAAGATTCCTCCGCCAGCAAGCGCGGCAGTGCCAAGGCCCAGCCACGCCCCAGCGCCCAAGGGTTCGGGGATTATCTCTGTGAGCAGCGGTTGCGGCCTCGCCTCCCTCACCGAAGGTTCTGGGTCGATCGCGGGCGAGGGAGCCTGGTCCACGACATCTTGGAGTGAAGGACTACTGAACTCTGCGGAGGAGGCCGCTGGTGGTACCTGCACCTCGGAGGCCTCCAGGATGAGCGGCTGGATTACTACCTCAGAGTTGCTGACTGACACTTCAGCGGGAGAGTCGAGGGGGTCTGCCTCGACTTCTTCGGGCGCAATCTCGGGTGGAGCGGGTGGCGTGATGCTGAGGGTTCCTGAACTTCTCGATACTTTCCCGGTGAAGCTCACTCCATTGGTTGTAAATGTCTCTGTCACGCTGAAGACCAAGGGATAGTCGCCTTCGGCCACCGAAGCGTCGACTCTCAGTCTCACCGCGAGCGAGGTGCTTGCATCTTCTTCTATGGTGAGCTCGACTCCTTCTGGCAACCCGGTCACCAGGAGGCTTCGGTTCGTTTCTGAGCTGACTTGATAACCCTGCGCAAAATCAAGAGTGAGAATCTCGGAAGGCTCGCCGTCGGACGTGGCGGACCAACTCACATCCCTCAGGCAAGAGGTCAGGGGCTCCCACGCCGTGCCGAATACTCCTGCCCCGGTTGTAGCGAGTGCCAGAGCGGCCTCGCTGGAACAGGGATCTGCATCGATGATGCCGACCGTTACAGTCACAGTCGAGTTATCTGCTGTCCCCGGGGTGAAATACACCGTTGGACTAAGGTCACCATTGGTCAGCGACGTTGCACGGGACGCACCACCGCCGAAGCTCAGTTGTCCGGCGGTAGCGCTTGCAGATATCACCAGGGTGGGATGGAGTCCATTCGCGTCGGAAATCAGGAGAGTGGTGCCTGCCTGTCCGCTATAAATCGGAGAGTAGCCGCTGGCCAACGCTGCGGTCCAATAGATTCGACGCTGGGAACTGGGTATGTCGCCGAGGGATTGGTGGTTCATCACGAATCGCGCTTGGCTACCGCTGATACTGAACTGTGTCTCGGTGTAGATCTGGTTTGCAGGTTCGACGGATAGGTATCCGGCTGTGTTCCAAGTTGAGGTACCACCCGGGCTGAGAGAACTGGACCCCGCTTCACCGGAGAATGCTGTCCGCTGTGTCCCCTGGGTGCTTGATGTCCATTCGATTCCCATGTCCCCCAGGCGATCGAAAGCTTCGGCTTGCCATCCCCTCGTTCCGTTGATGAATTCTCTGGCGGTGCCACCGCTGAGCCACCCCTGATTGTGATCCACCCCAGACCATTCGACACTCGAGGTCAGGGGCCCAGGACTTGAAGCGTCACCTCTGGAGGGGACCCCTGCTACGAGCCCGGCGCCGAGGAGGATGATCCCTACCCAGGTTGTGAGCCTCGAAAACGAGTGAGTGGAATTCGGTGTGTGGACGGCCATAGCGGAAGGCTATGAGCGCCGTCTCGCTCTCCGCCGAAGTTATCCACACACGCCCCAACTAGACTGGGGGCGTGCCCAAGGCCTCTCCCTATCACGCCAGCGGAGTCGATACCCACGCTGGTGACCGGGCTGTTGAGCTGATGAAGAAGGCCGTAACAGCCAGCCATTCGAGTCGAGTCATTGGGGGACTCGGGGGATTTGCAGGCCTCTATGACGCCAGCTTTCTGACTTCGTTTCAGAAACCAATCCTTGCGACATCGACAGATGGGGTCGGCACCAAGGTCGCGATCGCCAGCGCCATGGATGTCCACGACACCATCGGTTATGACCTGGTCGGCATGGTCGTCGATGACATCGTGGTCGTCGGCGCAACCCCGCTATTTATGACGGACTACATCGCGTGTGGGCGGGTTGTTCCCGACAGGATTGCCTCCATTGTTCGGGGGATTGCGGAGGCGTGCGCCTCGTGTGGAGTGTCGCTGGTCGGCGGCGAAACGGCGGAGCACCCTGGCCTGCTGGGGCCAGAAGAATACGACGTCGCGGGAGCCGCAACGGGTGTGGTGGAAGCGGACCTGATGCTAGATCCCACCCTCGTCCAGGAGGGCGATGTCGTGCTGGCGATAGCCTCCAGTGGCCTCCACAGCAATGGGTTCTCTTTAGTCAGAAAAATCGTCTCTGATGCAGGGTGGGATTACCAGGATGACCGACCGGAGTTTTCAAGGGCTTTAGGGCTTGAACTATTGGAGCCCACCAGGCTGTACACCCCGGCACTTCTTGAGGTGTTCTCGACCCATCCGGGCGCAATCCATATGGTGAGCCATGTGACCGGTGGTGGAATTGCTCAGAATTTATCGAGGGTGATCCCGCAACACCTGGGTGTGGACGTTGATCGCTCCACTTTTTCACCTCCGGCGGTGATGCGGGTGCTGTGCGATGCGGGGGGATTTGGTCTCTCTGAGGTAGAAGACACCTGGAACATGGGCATCGGGATGATTGCCATGGTGGACGCAGGCATGGCTTCCACCGTTACCGCGGCACTGACGGGAGCTGGGCACCAGGTCTGGCAGGCCGGGGTGGTGGAAAAGAAGGACGCTCAGAAGGCCCACGACGCCACTACGTCTGCCAAGGGTGTGGAGGGCGGATCAATCAGACTCGTCGGAGCCTATGCCGACTCCTCGTCGTCCTCATCGTCGGCCCACTTGTCGACGTAGGGGTCTTCGTGAGACGCAGACGATAGTTCTTTTTCCAGCTGCGATAGGTCAGTATCGGGGCTGTAATACTTCAATTCGCGTGCCACCTTGGTGTGCTTAGCTTTTTGCCGACCGCGACCCATCGGTCACCCCTTTACTTCTTTCGACGCGAGCTTCTACGCCCTCAACGTGTCGTCTCAGGGAGAGAGAATGCAGGGAGTTTAGCACGCACGCCTCTGCGATTTTTCTTTCACTCACAGCGGCTCGCAGGCTCTAAAGAAGCAGCCGAGCGAGGCCCAGCCCTGCTGCACACGCCGCCACGCTGAGGCCCACGTGGAGTGCTACTCGGGGCACCATCGTGGCAAGAATTGTGCCCTCAGTTCTGTCGTGTGTGAGTAAGGCCAGTGTCGAGAAGGTGCTGAGGGCGCCTGCAAAACCGACGGCTATGGGTGTCGAGAGGTCGCCCGCCGGGAGACCGGCGACAATTCCCGCCACGGCCGATCCGATTGCATTGACGACGCCGAGTGCCCACCACGGTCGAGCTGATAGCCAGAGGGAAATCCCATACCGAATGACGGCCCCGAGAGCACCTAAGGCAAGGGTGAGTGCCAGCAGGGCTGGGGTCATGATGCCCTCGTTGAGTTCGATGCCAAACCCCACCGAAGACCGAGCCACACCGCGCCCCATCCGCTGATGAGGGTCAGAAGGAGGTAGCCCAGTGCCGGAACGACCGGCAGGGACAGAGTGATCAGGGAGATGGCAGACAAGGTTGTGTAGGAGCCAAAGAATCCGATGGTGACGCCAGGTGCCACCCAGGCAGGGAACTCGTCTATGCCGCGGGAGTGAACAAAAGCGAGGCCGAAAGCACCCAACAGGTTGACCGCGAGCGTGGCGATGAGCGATCCCCACACGAGATGATCGGTGGCTTGACTGGCTCCGACTCTGGCCAGCGTGCCGAGCGCTCCACCTATTGCAACGGCTAGAAGTTCGCGGGAGAGCACACAAGGAGGTTACTCCGAACCCGCCTATACACTGTGTGTATGGCTTCAAAGCGACGCAGGTTTGGTCGCGCCGTGGGCTGGGGTATCGGGGTTCTGGTGGTTCTCTTGACGCTCGTGGTTGCCTGGATTGTGGTTCCCATAATCACCGCGGAACCTGGTGGTTTCTCCGGTCAAACTCTTATTCAAGAGGGCTTTCCCCTCCAGGTGAGTGCAACGGGTGATGATGGTCGAACAAGAACCTTGCAGGCAGAAGTTGAGGGAGCGCCAGATCGGGACCTTTCTGCACTCACCACTGGCGACCGCATCATCGTGAGCGGCAGCGGATACGACGGTAGCTCCGGGATTTACGTGGCCGTGTGCAAAGTTCCTGATGCAGCTGATCTGAGACCAGGACCCTGTCTCGGTGGTGTGCCCAGCACTGAAGTGGATGGCGACGAGACTGAGGGTGTCATTGAGTACGCGGCGTCAAACTGGATCAACGATGAATGGGCTTGGAGGCTTTTTGGGGCGAGGAGTTTCGATGACCCACGGAGCGGAACATTCACCGCCTACATCGAAATCCAGTCCGCCTCCGATGAGAACGTAGATTGCACCGCAGTTCGCTGTGGCCTCTACACCCGGAATGACCACACAGATTTAGAGAATCGAGTACAAGACCTCTATTTGCCAGTGGCGTTCTCCGAGTAGTCCGGAACTCGGAACACCCGGATAGCTCGCTGGGCTATAGGCCCGATGGAGAAGGCAAAAATGACGGTCCCCACCCCGAAGCTACCTCCCAAAGCCCAACCAATAGAGAGAACTGTCACCTCTACGACGGTCCGAACGGCCCACATCGGATAGCCGAATCGGGCGTTGAATCCCACCATCAGTCCATCCCGTGGACCAGGACCGAACCTTGCCCCGATATAGAGGCCACTAGCAATTCCCATGGTCAGTAGTCCCGCGGCAAAGAGAAAAATGCGCTGAACAAATCCTTCCGGTGTGTCGATCAGGAAGAGCCCGACCTCCATACAGGGACCAATGAGCAACGCGTTGAGTACCGTGCCAATGCCTGGCTTTTGGCGAAGGGGAATCCAAATCAAGAGGACCGCGAGGCCACTGATAACGATCACCCAGCCGATCCCAAAACCCCAGGTGACGTGGAATCCTTCAGCGAAAACCGTCCACGGGTCAACCCCAAAGCCAGCGCGGAGCATCATGGCTGCTGCGAATCCGAAAAGAAAAAGGCCCGAGAGCAACTGACTCCACCGCCTGAGATAGTGGAGGCTCACACGCACCTGCTCACTCTAAACCTCAGCAACAAAAGTTTTTCCCCGAAAACACCAGGGCACTGCTAGCCTGGGCAGCGGAACAAGAGAACGCCATTGAGGGCGCAGCTCGAGGGCCATCGCCTCACAATCGTGAGAGCGCCCGTATGTGTAGACGAAACAGCCCCGGTCTGGCAACTGGTGATCTGGGCCTGGTGTCATGTAGGACACCTCTTCTCCCCATCTGATCACAAAGAAAGCTGACCATACCTATGCCATCCCCTAAGAAGGCGCCGTCGTGGCGCCCTCCTTCGAAGCGCACGTCTTTCCACAACTCCAAGAAGCGCCGTCCTGCAAGACCTGGCGCCGAGTTCGACTCGGCCCGGAGTGATCGCCGGTCTGAAGCTAATGACCAGCAACCGAGGAAGTCGAGGGATCACCGACCCCTTGAGCGCTCGGATGCTTCCGATAAGAGGCGCACCGATCGGAGGCCGCCGAGAGACGCGGCTCGCCGCGCTCCTCGTCCTGCCGAACGTCACGGCGGCGCACCTCGCCACCACAAAACAGAGGTTTATCACAAACCTCTCGAGGCTGTTCAGGTAGCTAAGGACGCGGGAGAGGGTCTCGAGTTCAAAGATTTGGGGTTGGGCCAGCGCATAGCTGATGCGATTGCGGAGCAAGGAGCAACCACTCCTTTTGCTTTGCAAGCTGTCACGATCCCGGTTGCCCTCACAGGTCGCCACGTCTTAGGTCGTGGGCGAACCGGTTCTGGCAAAACAATTGCATTCAGTGCTCCCCTTGTAGAGCGACTCTTGAGACTGTCGAAGAACGGGGTGAAGCGCGCGATCGGCAGACCACCCCGGGCCCTGATTTTGGCTCCCACCAGGGAACTGGCTCTACAAATTGATAGGACTGTTCAGCCCATCGCGAGGAGCGTGGGACTATTCACCACCCAGATTTATGGTGGCGTGCCTCTCGGTCGCCAAATGGGTGCCCTAGAGCGTGGTGTCGACATCGTGATTGGAACTCCTGGTCGCATCGAGGACTTGATGGCGAGAGGAAAACTCGATGTGTCGCAGGTCGTCATCTCCGTAATCGATGAAGCAGACCACATGTCTGAACTGGGCTTTATTGAGCCAGTTGGGCGGATTCTTCGGGCGACGTCGCCAAGTGGCCAACGGATGTTGTTCTCCGCCACCTTGGATACAGGCGTGGCAGGAATCGTGTCCGAGTTCTTGCCCAACCCCGCAGTTTTTGAGGTGGCAGGGGAAAATCAAGAATCCTCCACGATTGACCACCGGGTATGGGTAGTTGACCAACGACTCAAGCGGGACGTCGTCTTAGAGCTCGCACAGAGCCCCGGGAAGATTCTGATGTTCACCAGGACCAGGGCGTTTGCCGAAGAACTGACGGACTATCTCGAGGACCACGGCGTTCAGGCGGT
>JBJOIK010000012.1:0-10355 GCA_046047135.1 Actinomycetota bacterium | reverse complement strand
TTTCCATTTCGAGGAGAAAGCACTCACCTCCTATGAACCACCCCGCTTGAGTTTGGATTTGGTCGAGGATGAGCTCGGGACTCCGTTTTTGTTCCTATCTGGTTATGAGCCTGATTTCAGGTGGGAATCTGTGAGCGACACGGTGCTGAACCTCATCGAGGACCTCGATGTTGTCAGCAGCTCCTGGATTCACTCGATTCCGATGCCTGTGCCTCACACGAGGAGCCTGGGAGTGACGGTGAGCGGAAACCGGGACGACATCACGGACGCTTTGTCGGTGTGGCGGCCTACCACGAGTGTTCCCGGCACCCTGATGCACCTCATCGAATATCGCCTTCAGGAGAAGGGTCACCCCACTGCAGGGTTCGTCGTCCTGGTTCCCCACTACCTCGCTGATACTGAATTTCCGGACGCAGCGGTCGCTGCGCTCCAGAGTGTGAGCCAAGCAACGGGCCTCATCTTCCCCACCGATGCACTGCGGGAGGCGGGCAGAGTGTTCCTTCAAGGCATCGCTGAACAAGTGGATGGCAGTGATGAGTTGCAGAAGTTGATCAGCACGCTAGAAACTCGCCATGACTCCTATATGGAAGACAACCCACTTCCGTCCCCCTTGATGGGTGCCGATGGTGAAATTCCGCATGCTGACGACATCGCGCAAGAGCTTCAAGACTTCCTGGCCAAACGGGTTGGCCCAGCTTCTGACCAGGACCCCGAGACTCGGATTTAGGAATCGCCCCTCTGGGCTGGCAGGATGGAAGCCCAGGGCATGGCATACTGTCTATGAAGGCCCTCGATGGTTTCCCTTGGAAACTTGACAAGGGTTTTCTTACTGCCCGTCGACTTGTGGAGCAGGTGGCTCATGGCTCAGAGCAACCGTGATAAAGCACCTGCCTCCAGTGCGGGCAAAAACTCGGAAAAACGTTCTTTACGGGACTTCCTGAATCCGTTCAAGAAATCCCCAGAGAAGCCTCAGAAGAAAGCAGCCCCCGCACTTGTGAGCCCTGCACGATCGACACAGTCCGCTAACAAGGATGCGGCTAAGGCGTCTCCACGCAAGACCGCGGCTCCGAAGAACACAAAGACGCCTGCCCGCACCGCGTCACAGCCAGCCGCTAAGAAAGCTGCCGCCAAGACATCGAAGACACCACAGTCTCCTGCTCCTGCAAAGGCTGCGAAAGCGGCAGCACCCAAAGCTTCACCGAGAACCTCCTCAGCAAAGACAGTGTCGAAGCCGGCCGCGAAATCACCCGCCAAGACTGTTGCAAAAAAACCGGCGACCCCCACAGCCCCCGCTTCCGGTAAAGCCGCTCCTAAAGCCGGCACTGCGAAATCGGTAGCCACCAAGCCAGCAGCCTCTCAGGCGAAGGGCACGAAGACTGCTGTCAAAGCCACTCCGAAGACGTCAGCGTCTGCGCCCGCCAAAAAGACCCCTGCGAAAAAAGCTGCCGCCTCAGTCACCACGTCATCTCCGGCCAAGTCCGCTCCGTCGAAGAAACCGGCACCCGCTTCCGCTGCGCCAAAGTCCGCCGCCAAGAAGCCAACAGCACCTGCAGGTGCAGAGGAAGAGCTCGACGACATCGACGACGTCGAGGTAGAGCTCGATGATGATGTCGAGGTTTCCGATGATGACGACACCACCGAGGTCGAATCCGACGCCGTAGCGGAGAAACTCGGGGCTGACATGATGGCGGCCCTCGCAGATGTGGGAGCTGACGAGGAAGAAGAAGTAGAGGCAGAGAGAGAAGTACTCCCTCAGGGAGCCCTCGTTCTCTCTAACGCTGATGACGACGATGCGCCGGTCATTTCCACGACAATTACCGGCGCAACAGCCGATCCGGTCAAAGACTATTTGAAGCAAATTGGAAAGGTTGCCCTCCTCAATGCTGAGCAAGAGGTCGAGCTTGCCTTACGTATTGAGGCTGGCTTGTTTGCCGAAGAAAGATTGTCCACTCTGACCTCAGCTCAAAAAACCACCAAGCTCGCAAGGGAGCTCCACGAGATTGCGAAAGATGGGCAGCGGGCAAAGAACCACCTTCTGGGAGCGAACCTGCGCCTCGTTGTCTCCCTCGCCAAGCGCTACACAGGTCGCGGAATGCAGTTCCTGGACCTCATTCAGGAAGGGAACCTAGGTCTCATCAGGGCGGTCGAGAAGTTCGACTACACCAAGGGCTTCAAGTTCTCGACCTACGCGACCTGGTGGATTCGTCAGGCGATCACCCGGGCCATGGCGGATCAGGCCAGAACTATTCGTATCCCTGTTCACATGGTTGAGGTGATCAACAAACTGGCCAGAGTGCAACGCCAAATGCTCCAAGATTTGGGCCGTGAACCTACTCCCGAAGAGTTGGCGCGCGAGCTCGATATGACGCCGGAAAAAGTTGTCGAAGTTCAGAAGTATGGACGCGAGCCCATTTCTCTGCACACACCCTTGGGTGAGGATGGCGACAGCGAGTTTGGTGACCTGATCGAAGACACTGAGGCCGTGGTCCCGGCGGATGCCGTTGGTTTCACCATGCTGCAGCGCCAGCTTGAAATGTTGTTGGATTCGCTATCAGAGCGCGAGGCAGGCGTAATTCGGATGAGGTTTGGGCTGGGGGACGGAATGCCGAAGACCCTCGACCAGATCGGCGACACCTTTGGGGTTACGAGGGAACGCATCCGCCAAATTGAGTCCAAGACCATGGCAAAGCTTCGCCACCCCTCTCGATCACAAGCCCTTCGCGACTACCTCGAGTAGGAATTGTGGGGAAAATTCCTGCGTTCGTTGTCGCGAAACTGCTGAGGTTTCTGACTCGATTGCGTGGCGGAGGCTCCGCTTTTCCAGGCTACGTTCTCCTCAAGTTGCGCCCCACGATCCTCACAGATTCCTTGGGCCATCTCGCTGACGGCATCGTTTTTGTCTCCGGTTCAAACGGTAAGTCGACCACCACCACCATGGTGGTCTCCTTGCTTCGCGCTCACGGGAAGACCGTGTTTAGCAATCCGGCAGGCGGAAATCTTCCCCAGGGCCTGGCCTCCGCGGTCGCGGCCACTGCTTCCCTGACCGGGCGAATTAGCGCTGATGTCGCTGTGCTCGAAGTGGATGAGGCCTATGGCGGGATTATCGCCGACGCCATCACTCCAGATTGGGTTGTGTTGACCAATCTTCAGGTGGATCAACTGAACCGGTTTGGCGAACCTGAGCATGTCTATGCACTCCTCCATGACCTCGCACAACGCGCGACCCGTGGGGTGCTGGTCAATGCCGGGGACCCAAACCTGCGCGCCATGGGCACCCAGTTGCAGGCAGCCGGCCACCACGTCTTCTGGGTCGAAATCTCCCCGGAAGCTGCGTCCAGTGCGCCTCACGGACTTGTCCCCGCGGAGGTTTTTCCAGAAATCCCGGGAAATCTCACGGGTGACCCGGTGGCAACGCTTGGGGCCGTTGAGGGCAGCAACGCAACCCTCGCTGTGGGCGGTGAGCGTGTTGATGTGAAACTTCCCGGCCCAGGTCTGCACTATGCGGTTGATGCCACCCTGGCAGCTGGTATGGCGCGGGTACTCCTTGGCAGCGAGCTCTCTTCGCCCACGCTTGCCGAGGCGATGAGCGATTCGCAACCAGTGTTTGGGCGAGGAGAAAAGATTACCTACCGCGGCACAGAGGTTTCGCTCATCATGATGAAGAACCTTCCGAGCCTCCAGGTCAACATCGATGCTCTCACCACAAGGCCCGACGTCACGTGGGTGGCAGTCGATGAGGGAACTCCCGATCCGTCGTGGATCTATGACGTCGATCTAGGAGTCATCGACCACATTGATGTCATCACCGGCACCAAGGCATGGCAGTGGGCGCTGCTGTGCGAGCACCGTGGGATTCCCTACGGCGAGGTTATCCAGCCGACTGCTGAGGCTCTTGATCGCGTCGTTGCGTTGGCCGCCGCGAAAGGATCCCCCGTCACCGCCGTCGTCAATTATGAGCAAATGATGCTCATCCGCCGTATTGCTGGGTACAAAGAGCTGGAGGGCTCCTCATGAGCCAATGGTTCACGATTGCTCGGATTGTGCCGGAGCGGCTTGGTTTGAACGGGACGGCGGCCTCCGGTGAAATCCTCGCGGCCACCCTCAGACACAGGGGGCATCAGGTTTCACTGGTTGACGTGCACGGGCCTGAAGGTGCCCCCTCAACGGTCGACATTGTGACTCTCGGGAGCACCTCGACTTCTCAGATTGCTCCCACGACAACAGAGCTCATTTCCTTGGTCCGGATCTTTCAGTCGTGGAAAGACCAGGGGGCGTGGTGGGTCGGTATTGGTGTCGGATGGGACGTGCTGGGGACCCACATCACCTTGAGTGATGGCGAAAGACTGCCTGGAGCAGGAATCTTCCCCACCTCAGCGGACCACCGACCTGGTCGCCTGATGGGGGAGGTAGTGGGCACCGATTACAGGGGTCGCCCTTCTGCTGGATACGTCAACCAAGTGGGTGTGAGCGAACTGGGGGATGGAGTGGTTCCCCTTATGGACTTCACGGGCGCTCCTGACGGATTCCCCAGCACCGATGGTGCTGTGGGTGAGCGCCTGTGGGGAACCAGGCTTGGAGGGCCTGCCCTTGCTCTGAATCCGCACTGGAGCGCAGATATTGTGAGCGGGGTGCTCGCATCCCGCGGGCTCTCTTCGGCACCCAGCGAATTTGATGAGCGTGTCGAGGACGTGGCCTCCAAAGCCAGATCCTTGATTGAAAATCGGGTGCTTAACCGTCGATAAACACCCGGGGAACACGTGAGTTCATGGAGGCGACAATTTCGTCACCGATGGTTCCCGCCCAGGAGGCCCAGTCCTCTGCAAGTGGCGAGCCTCCTGCTTCGTCGCCCCATAGCGTGATGACCGAGCCCACCTCGGGCAAGGGGGCGCCGTCGCTACGAACAACGACATGTTCGGCTTCGACACGGTCGATCGCGAAGGTGTGATTGGCGTGTCGGACCCAGCCCTCCACCAGTGTGGGCGGGAGTAGCCCGTCCGTGAAACCCATTCCGATCTCGGCTGTGCCCGCAGCTTCGTCAACCTTCATGACCCTTGCCTTGGCAGCCATAACCGGCCGGAACCCAAGCTCTTTCGCGGTCCTATCGTCGAAGGGAGAGACACCGTAGGCGATAATGCCGATTCGCACCAGGTCGAGCCTTGTTTCGGGGGCATCTGCAGCAGCAGCCGAGGCAGCAATATGAAGCAAGCTTGGAGCCAAACCTGCCTCCCGCGCTATCGCGACAGCATTGTGGAACCTCTCTAGCGCAAGAGCATCTTCTTCCACCGAAGTGTCAGCCAAATGGGACCAGATCCCCACCACTGTGATGTGGCCCTCCGTCTCCCGCTGTCGGGCCTGCTGGACCAGGTGTGGCCAGTCTTGTTCCAGAGCGCCGTTGCGATGGAGTCCCGTATCGATTTTTAGATGAACCCGAGTGCTGAGACCGGGTGCCTGCTCCACGAGTCTCTCCAACTGCCACGCCCCGGAAATGCCCACATCGAGCCCAGATCTTGCTGCTGCGCCGAAATCACTGTGGGGGGAGTGCAGCCAACACAGCAGCGGGGTCTCGCCCACAAACTCACGAAGGGCGACCCCGGTGTCTATGTCAAGTACGGCGAGTGCATCGGCGCCGGACTTCACTGCCAACTCTGCGAGCTCTGGAAGGCCATGTCCGTAGGCCCCTGACTTGATGGCCACCATCAATGCCGCGTCACCTGCAAGAAGACGCTTCGCCTGCTTCACGTTGTGCGCAAAGGCCGAACGAGAAATCTCGAGGTAGCACCGAGGATTCACTCCCACACTCTCACCACCCGTGAGGCGAGATGGGATACGAGGAGCTCAGGAGACCTTCCAGACCAGTGTGACCATTGCTCCAGACGCGGCTCGTTCCCCCAGACCACGATTGTTTCGCCCAGCTCACAGCCCGCGTCACCGATGTCGAGCACGCACTGATCCATTGCAATCCGACCCGCGATGGCATGGAGATCTCCTCGAAGAGCCATGTGCGCAGAAAACGATGCCGTACGAGGGACTCCATCGGCGTAGCCGACGCTCACTAACGCGAGCGTCGTGTCGCGAGGGGTTCGGTACTGGTAACCGTAGGACACAGGGGTGTCCTCGGGCACGCGCTTCAGGGACACGACATCTGCCTCGAAAGTCAGCCATGGTTGATCACTCTGCAGCCACTGCGTGCTTCCCTCACTCGCTCTCCCAAGAACCGAGAGCGCCTCGGCACCTTCTGAGAGCAGGGCGTGGGTGTGTCCAGCCTCAGCGGCAATGGTGCTGACTTCGGCCACACCTAACCCATAAGCGTTTGCTCGAAGGTCTGGAGTGAGACCCTTCGAGGCCAAGGAGACGAACGCGCCGTGGAGTTTCTCCCTGGAAATGCGGGCTCGTCGGAGGGGGTGCACAGTGTTAGCTGGCGCGATCATCCCGCAGGCGGTCTGTTTCGTCGTGCCACGAGACGATCTTGTCGCCGAGGGACTCGCGGTGCTTTGCCGCGTGGTGACCGCAGAAGAGTAGCTCACCGTTGGCCAGGGTGACCCGAACGTACGCCTGAGCGCCACAGCTGTCACAAAAGTCCAGTGCTCCGAGCGCGGGGCTGGACTCGCGGGTGCTCTCTGTGGTGTCAGTCGTGGCGATGGACATTCGATCTCCTCGGTGGTGGTGGACTTCCAGTGCTTTATTCCATCACGAGGAACCTCGATTAACCCGACAGACTCTCCCAGGTTCGCCTAGCGCGTATCAGCGTTGTTCGGCGGTGCTCGCCACTCTCGTCAGACCCGCGCCATAAACTCGGGGAGTCAGCTCACAGGGGGAATTACAGTGCCATCTGCCGATTACTCAGCTCGCCACCTCACAGTGCTCGAGGGGTTGGAGGCGGTCAGAAAGCGCCCCGGAATGTATATCGGTTCGACCGATTCTCGCGGTCTGATGCACTGTCTCTGGGAGCTGATTGATAACTCGGTGGATGAGTCCGTGGGCGGGCATGGTTCTGAGATTACGGTCACGCTCTTCGACGACGGAAGCGCTCAGGTCGCAGACCTCGGCCGAGGTGTTCCCGTCGATATAGAACCTCGCACCGGGTTGACCGGAGTCGAGCTCGTGTTCACCAAGCTGCATGCTGGAGGAAAATTTGGCGCCGGCTCCTACGCCGCGTCTGGAGGTTTGCATGGTGTGGGCGCATCCGTGGTCAATGCCTTAGCGGAGAGACTCGATGTCGAAGTCGATCGTGATGGCAAGACATGGGCAATGTCCTTTCATCGAGGTGAGCCAGGGGTATTTAAAGACGGCTCCTCTGGCCCTTCTCCTGCTGCACCGTTTGAGCCCTTCGTCGACGGGAGTGAGTTGCGGACGCTGGGCAAGGTTGCCAAAGGGGTCACAGGAACTCGAGTCCGGTTTTGGCCAGACCCCCAAATTTTTGGCAAGAAAGCTGCTTTCGTGGGAAGCGAGCTCACGGAGAGGGCTCGCCAGACTGCCTTCCTGGTGCCGGGGTTGTCAATCCATGTCGATGACACCACAGCGGAGGGCTCTCCCAGGTCAACATTTTCGGCGGCCGGAGGCCTATCGGACTTTCTTGAGTTTCTGGCTCCCGACTCCGCAGCGGTGGGCCCGTGGCATTTCAGTGGTGAAGGTCATTTTGAAGAGACGGTTCCCGTCCTCGATGACACCGGAAAATTGGAGTCAAAGGAGGTTCGGCGAACAGCCGCCATTGACGTAGTCGTTCAGTGGGGGACCGGATATGACACCGTTCTGAAGAGCTTTGTCAACATCATTCAAACCCCTAAGGGAGGAACTCACCAGCAAGGGTTTGAGTTGGCCTTGGTAAAAACGTTGCGCACAGAAATTGAAAAGAACGCGAGAAAGCTCAAACTCGGAAAAGACAAGATCGAAAAAGATGACATCCTCGCTGGCCTCACCGCGATCATCGCGGTGCGTGTCCCAGAACCCCAATTTGAAGGGCAAACAAAAGAGGTCTTGGGAACGCCCGGGATCAAATCAATCGTGGCGTCCGTTGTCCAGGAGGGACTGACCCAAAAACTCACGTCGGGCAAGCGCGAGGACAAAGCATTCAGCCAAATTCTTCAAGAGAAAATCGTCGCCGAGATGAAGACGAGGATCTCTGCCAGAACCTTGAAAGAAACCCAACGTCGCAAAAATGCCTTGGAGTCCTCCACGCTTCCGACCAAGCTCGTGGATTGCCGCACCAAAGAGACGGAAGGGAGCGAACTCTTTATCGTGGAGGGTGACTCAGCGTTGGGAACTGCGAAACTTGCCCGCGATAGCGAACATCAGGCATTGTTGCCGATTCGGGGCAAGATTCTGAACACCCAGAAAGCTTCAGTTCAGGACATGTTGGACAACCAAGAATGCGCCGCCATCATTCAGGTGGTCGGCGCGGGGTCCGGCAGGACCTTCGATGTCACACAAGCGCGCTACGGCAAGATCATCATCATGTCGGACGCCGATGTTGATGGCGCCCATATTCGAACCCTCTTGCTGACACTGTTCTTCCGCTACATGCGACCGCTGGTAGAGGACGGCCGCGTCTACGCCGCGGTACCTCCCCTTCACAGAGTTATAGCGAACGGTAAGGGCAAAGCTCCCAAAGAAGTTATCTACACCTACTCAGAGGAGGAGCTTCACGGCGTGCTCGACGACCTTCGACGCGAGGGTCGGACTTATCAAGAGCCCATCCAGCGTTACAAAGGCTTGGGCGAGATGGACGCAGACCAGTTAGCTGAAACGACCATGAACCGTGATAGGCGGACCCTGCGCCGAGTGAGAGTGTCGGATGCGGAAGAGGCCTCCCGGGTCTTTGAGCTCCTGATGGGCAATGATGTCGCCCCGCGACGGGATTTCATCATCCAAGGCCCCGGGCTCGCCTCCGAGCGGATTGACGCCTAAGAGCCCAGCGCTTCACCCAGCGCCATCACGGTCCCCTCAATAGTCGACCCCGAACCATCCCTCTTGCCGAGTTGGTCTGGCAACACGATGGCCTGACCTTTGGCTCCCAGGGCAAGGGGGTGGTTTCCTACGAAAGCGGATACGAGATGGTCCTCGCCTTTGAGGAATGTGTGTGCTCGCACCCCCGACGTCGCTCGGCCTTTCGGAGGGAATTCCCTCAGCGGGGTGATCTTGGCGCGGATGGATTCAGTGCCAGGGAGCACTTCACTGGAACCGGAGAGGGTGACTACTGAGGCAGACTCCCTGGACGCCACGTGGAACGCAATAACTCGAGCCCCATCAGAAAGGCTGATTCCTGTCATCCCTGCTGCACCGGCTCCTTGAGCCCGAACTTGACTGGCAGGAAAGTGTAGGAGTGAGGCGCTCGACGTGATGAACACCAGGTGGGAGTCATCGGGAGCTACAGCGGCCCCCACCACTCGGTCACCCTCCTTCAGCGCAATCAGGCTGTGGTGGGGACGTTCAGGAAGCCCCGACAGGCTCACTCTTTTCACCACACCGTGTGTGGTTCCGAGCGCAATCACCGGCTCAGACTCCAGGTCAAACACCTGCACGATCTCGCCATCGGCAGAGGTGAGGCCAAGATAAGTTCGGAGGGCCACCCCATCAGCCAGCTTCACGGTGTCAGGCCCCGTCGTCGGCAGGTCGATGGGGCTGAAGGTGTGAAGGACACCGAGGGAGGTAATCGCACCTAACTGGCCCCTTACCCTTGTTGCTATCGTCGCCAGCAGCGCGTCATGAGGTGTCCTCTTCTGCGGTACTGGCAGCCCCTCCGCAAAACTTCCTCGCACCGCTTTTCCTGTTGCCGACACAACAACGTGGCAGGGAGCATCGGCTATTTCAAGCGCTTCAGGGGTTGCTGCAACACGGGGTGAGCCACTGAGCTGTGAGGTCAACAGGGTCCGGCGAGGGGTTCCGAAACGTTTTTTTGTCTCTTCAAGCTCGTCTGAGACTGTTCGTGCGATGAGAGCCGGGTCAGCGAGGAGCTCGTTGAGGTGTGCGATGTCAGTTGTGAGTTCGTCGCGTTCTGTCTCCAACTCTATGCGTGAGAATTTGGTGAGGCGCCTCAGCCGCAATTCAAGGATGTAGTCAGTTTGCTCCGCCGAAAGATCAAACACTTCCGTGAGTTTTGCCTTTGCTTCTGCGGCATCGTTGGAAGCCCGGATTACCTGAATCACCTCGTCGATGTCGACTATGGCAACGAGAAGTCCTTCGACCAGGTGAAGTCTGGCCGTGCGCTGAGCCAGGCGGTGTTGGGATCGCCTAGTGACGACTTGAATACGGTGATCCAGGTAGACCTGCAGTAGTTCCCGCAGTCCCAGGGTCTGAGGTTGACCCTCGACGAGGGCGACCGAGTTGATGGAGAAGCTTTCTTCGAGGGGAGTAAGTCG
>JBJOIK010000011.1:0-10661 GCA_046047135.1 Actinomycetota bacterium | reverse complement strand
TTACATCGACAGGAATCGGTGGACCTTCTGCCGCAATCGCGATGGAGGAGCTGGTTGCCATCGGCGCCGACACCTTTGTTCGGGTGGGCACCTCCGGCTCCATGCAGGACAACATTCTCCCCGGCGATATCGCCATCGTCTCTGCCGCTATCCGCGATGAAGGCACTAGCCTCCACTACCTTCCGCTCGAATTCCCCGCCGTTGCCGATGTGCAACTCACTCAGGCGCTTGCTGATGCTGCTAAGGCACTGGGCAAAAACGTCCACGTCGGAGTTTCACAGTCGAAAGATTCGTTCTATGGGCAGCATGCCCCTGAGCGAATGCCAGTTGCCCAGCGACTCCAGGAGCGATGGAAGGCGTGGATGGGTGGCGGAGCTATCTGCTCCGAGATGGAAGCCGCGTCGCTCTACATCGTTGCCTCAGTTCTGCGGGTCAGAGCGGGTGGGCTCATGATGGTGATGGGCCACCCAGACCAGTCACCGATGACTCCTGCCGAATGGGAGGCCTCGAAGGTCGAAAACCTTCTGCCTGTGGCTATCGAAGGCATGAGGGAAATCATCAGGCGAGACAAGTCAGCTAGTTAGCGAGAGCCAACCCGTCAGGATGCTCTGTCACGAGACCGTCCTCCAGCAGACTCCTGGCGGCTCGTTCGAACTGCTCTTTGTCACTCCATAGAGTTTGGAGAAAATCGAAGGGCACTGGAATGTCGCTGGAGCGAAGTTCCCTCATGATGATGCCTCGAACCTGTCGGTCACTTCCTTCAAACGTCCCTTGAACCGGTGCTCTTGGACCCGAATATTCGGGATACCCTGCCCTCCGCCAAGCGCAGCTCTGGGCGAGAGGGCACCTTTCGCAGCTCGGTGATTGAGCAGTGCACACAAGCGCACCCAGTTCCATAAGCGCCTTGGACGCAAGCACATGGTCCGACTTGTCAAGGTCAGACAGGACCGCGGAGACCGCCTCACGATCCGAGCGAATCCGGGGAGGGCCGGCTTCTCCTTGGCCGAGGGATGCCCTCACTACAACTCGCCTCACATTGGTGTCGACCACGGAGTCCGGGATTCCATAGGCAAATGTTCGAATTGCTCTCGCGGTGTAATCGCCGATACCCGGCAGGGATAAGAGCTCATCCAGATCGTGCGGAACGACACCCTGGTGACGCTCGCAGATGATTCTTGCGCTCTGGTGCAGGCGCATGGCCCGCCTGGGGTAACCCAGTCGCCCCCAAGCGCTCACCACCTGTGCTTGAGTGGCAGCTGCCATTTCGCAGGGGTTGGGCCAGCGGACCATCCATTCCTCCCATAGGGGCTGGACCCGCGCGACGGGAGTTTGCTGCAGCATCACTTCGGAGACCAGAACCCCCCAGGGCCCAGCTTCAGGATTTCGCCAGGGAAGTGGCCGGGCTTCACTCCCAAACCACGTGGTGAGGCTGCCAATATCCACACGCTCACGCTAGCGAACGGCTGGTAATTTCACAGCCTCCGGGCATAGCCTGGGGCCATGAGGGTCCTGGTCACCGGCGCTACCGGTTATGTCGGTGGTCGACTCGTTCCCAAACTTCTAGAACAGGGCCACACAGTCCGAGTCATCGTGCGGGAACCCCATCGACTAGATGGTGTTCCCTGGCATGACCAGGTGGAGATTGTGGCAGGAGACCTCCAAAATCGAGATGACGTTGCTCGGGCTCTGAAGTCGATGGAAGTCTTGTATTACCTGGTGCACTCCATGTCCAGTGCTGGTGATTTTGAGGCACTCGAGCGTCACGTTGCGACCGTCGTTGCCAAGGAGGCGAAGAACGCAGGCCTCTCGCGCATTGTGTACCTCGGTGGACTCCACCCTGACGGCCCTTTATCGCGCCATTTGGGTTCACGAAAGGAAGTCGGGGATATTCTCCTCGCATCAGGGGTCCCCACTATCGCTCTTCAGGCGGGCGTCATCATCGGATCTGGTTCGGCGAGCTTCGAAATGATTCGCCATCTCACGGAAGTTTTGCCCTACATGCCTGCGCCCAAATGGGTGCGGAACTTTATTCAACCCATCGCGATTCGGGATGTTCTCCACTACTTGGTCAAGTCTGCCAAGCTTCCCTCGTCCATCAACCGCGCTTTCGATATTGGCGGACCCGATGTGTTTCGGTATGGCCAGCTGATGAACGGATATGCCGTGGAGGCGGGCCTGAAACAGCGGCCTATTGCGGCACTACCTGTTTTGACTCCGTGGCTTGCTTCCCAGTGGGTGAACCTGGTGACGCCAATCCCACGATCACTTGCTGTTCCAATTATTGAATCGTTACTTCACGACGCAGTAATGAAAAACCACGATATTGATGCTGTCATCCCTCCACCGGAGGAGGGTCTGATCGGCTATCGGAAAGCGGTGCGTCTCGCTCTGGCGCGCATGCGCTCAGGAGAAGTAGAAACCTCATGGCGTAACACTCCCGTGATTGGAGCACCCTCGGATCCACTCCCGAGCGACCCGGAGTGGTCCGGCCACACAGTGTTTACCGATACTCAAGTGGTCACCTCGAGTGCCCCCGCCAGCACGCTGTGGGCCGGCGTAGAGAGCATCGGGGGCGACACTGGTTGGTACTCCCTCCCGATGGCTTGGGCGGCTAGGGGATGGCTCGACAAGCTCGTGGGAGGGGTCGGCTTGCGCAGAGGTCGGCGCGACCCCGACAAGCTTGTCACCGGAGATGCCCTCGATTTCTGGAGAGTCGAAGCACTAGAAAAAGGCACATTCCTTCGTCTGAGGGCCGAAATGAAGCTTCCGGGTCGTGCGTGGCTCGAATTCACGGTGCAGGAGCTTCCCCAGGGTGGAAGCCAACTAACCCAAAGAGCTATCTTTTTCCCTCACGGGCTTGGGGGTCGTCTCTACTGGTTTGCCGTGATGCCCTTCCACGGCATCGTTTTCTCTGGCATGGCGCAGGGCCTCGCAGCAAAAGCCGACCGAGAGCATCAATCGTCCGTTAGCAGAGTTCCCTGATTCGCGTTACACTGGGGTCGCACCACGATCACTGACACGGTTCCCGTTCAGGTCTGATTGCGTGTGTCGGCCTCGTGTTCCAGGCGGGGCACTACGTGGCTTCGTGGGGTTAGCCCCTCAGTGCCACACATCAGACGGTTATCTCAAGGAGAAGAATGGCCCAGTCCGGCCCATCGCGGACAGCGTCGCGCCCAAGTCCTGCCAAGCGCGCCCGGAAGAAGCCCATCGACGACGAGGGCATTATTCCGATTCTTGCTCGCGCCGTCCGGGAAGTGGAGTCAGCTGCGGGTCGCGGAAAAGTCACCGCTCACAACAGGGTCAAGTTTCAGGTCGCCGCTCTCCTGGTCAGAGAGGAGCGAGCTCGAGCGAAAGAGGACGCTGCGCTGAGCGTCGCTGAGCGCCAAGAAATACTGAAGCGCCTCGATGGCTTGGCCTCCATCATGGCTAAGACCGCCGCGAGGGACACCAGCCTCATCCAACTGTTGGCTCCAGAGGCCAAAATTTCTGATCAGGCCAAGAAGCTTCGCAGAGATTTCCTTGTGGCCTCCGGTCAGGAATTAGCTCCAGATGAACTCATCATTGTGGACGAACCTGCTCAGGTTAGTCCCGACAGCGCTAAGCAGGTGGTTCCTGCTTCGGTTCGTCAGGCACAGCTGGCCAACCCCTTCATGGCGCCTGATTTCGCCGCCTATCAAAAACCTCAGGGATCCATAGAGGGGCGCCTGCTCAACTGGGAACTAATCGAACCTCTCTTCAGGGCTTTCGAGCAGGGGTCCGGCGGCGGTGTTGCCACCATGCAACTTCCTCCGGCTGGAAACCTCGCCACCCCCGGCGGCCTGGATCTGATGGTTCACCAATCTGAATTTGTGGAGGCTGTAAGAGCTGGACACCGCAGCTTCTTGCTCGCCGATGAGCCTGGTTTGGGCAAGACAGCCCAAGCCTTGATAGCGGCCGATGTGGCCGGAGCTTTTCCTCTGCTGGTGGTCGTGCCCAACGTGGTGAAGACCAACTGGTTGAGGGAAGTTCGTCAGTGGCTTCCACAGCGCCGTCCCACCGTGGTTCATGGCGATGGGGACGAGTTGAACGCGTTTAGCGATGTCTTCATCGTGAACTACGACATTTTGGACAGGCACGTGGGCTGGCTCTCAAAGTTTGACTTCCGAGGCATGGTCGTCGACGAAGCGCACTTCATCAAGAACAAGGACTCCCAGCGCTCGAAGCACGTTCAGGCCGTCGCCAGAACGATTCGAGCCCGCCTGCGTCACCCCTTGCTGATTGCCCTCACAGGAACTCCTCTGATCAACCAAATCGAGGATTTTAGGATGATTTGGCAATTCCTCGGCTGGATTGATGACAAGAAGCCTCTGGGTGAATTGATGGCCAAGCTGGAGGAAGCCGGGCTCACACCTGCTGACCCTGGCTTCTTTGCGGCAGCGCGAAAAGTCGTTATCTCCATGGGAATTGTGCGCAGGCGCAAACAAGATGTCGCCAAGGACATTCCCGCCAGACGCATTGCCGACATCCCCATTGAGCTTGATAGTGAGGCGGCCCGCTCCATCCTCGATGCCGAAAAAGCCCTTGTGAAGCGACTGCTCGAGCGTTATGACAGGGTAATCGCTGCTCGCGGAGATTCCGACCCGCTCACAATCGATCATGACCTCATCCGCCTGGTGTGTGCATCAGAAATTGAGGAAACGAAGCAGGACGAGTCCGGCGATAACGTCTTCACGTTGGTGCGAAAGATTGGTTCTGCGAAGGCAGTGATGGCTGCCGATTACACGGCTCAGTTGGCCAGAAACGTCGGCAAGGTGGTGTTCTTCGCAAAACACATCGACGTTTTGGACCAAGCGGAGAAGCATTTCGCCCAGGTAGGAATAAGGACGACCTCGATCAGGGGAGACCAAAGCACTGCCTCTCGCCAAGCAGCAATCGATGCCTTCACAACCGAAGACGATGTTCAAGTCATCGTGTGTTCACTCTTGGCAGCGGGTGTGGGAGTGAACCTCCAGGCGGCATCCAACGTGGTGTTGGCGGAGCTGTCGTGGACCAGTGCAGAGCAAACCCAAGCTATCGATCGCGTTCACCGCATTGGTCAGGAGCTCCCGGTGACGGCCTGGAGGATTGTCGCAGCACAGACTGTCGACCAAAGGATTGCCGAGCTCATCGACCAGAAATCCGGATTGTCTGCGAGGGCACTCGATGGTCAAGAATCTGAGGCGGGCGTTGAGGGGACCATGCAGGTTGCCGCCCTTATCGCATTGCTTCGGAGCGCACTCGAGGCTCGCGCGGCCTAAAACTGAGATCTGCAGGCTGGGTTGATGCATTCCCAGGACGACATGTGATTTTCTCTTGGTTCACCGCCGAGCACGATTGATCCTAGGGACGCGGCAATCTTCATTTCTGTGCTTGGTTCCCCATAAATCAGCGGCAACGCACCATTGTCCCCACACGAAGGACACGGTGGGGGTACATCATCAAAAAGTTCGTTCACATGGTCCTCCGGCCTGGACATCGATGGGCTACACCATCCCAGACACCACTGACAGCAGATAGCCTGGGCGCATGTTCGAGGTCGCGGTGGTCTATCTGGAGCGCCAAGGCCCCCGCGGGATAGAGATTCTTCTCGGCGAAAAACTCACAGGACTTGGCGTCGGAAAAATCGTGGGGCCTGGGGGAAAACTAGAAGCGGGAGAATCGCCCGTCCAATGCGCTATTCGTGAGGTGTCGGAAGAAGTGGGGGTTGCTCTGCGCCCGGAATCTCTCCGGCACATCGCCCGAATTGACTACCCCTTTCAGAATCGGCCCTCATTATCCCAGCGCTCTCACGCGTTTGTGGTTCGTGAGTGGGAGGGTGAACCGGTGGCATCTCCTGAGTTAGCACCATCGTGGTGGTCACTGGAGGATTTACCCCTGGATCGCATGTGGGCGGACGCATCCCTCTGGTTACCCAGGGCGCTCAGGGGAGAGTTTTTGGTCGGAGAATTCCTCATCGGCGAGGATGACCGAGTGCTTCAGAGCAGCATGACCTGGAGTGGCGGCGTCTAAGAGGGGAGTGCGACTTCTGTCAGCCACGTCCGCAGTGCTTTCGTGGAGATGCAATCAATTTCGTTGTAGTGCAGGATGCTCTGCTTTAGTGCTGCAGCAGCTTCGGAGTCTCCGTGGCGAGAGGCGAGCAGGTAATCGGAGAAGGCAACCACAGACTCGCCGCCACCCGCGATGCCAGTTCTGGTCTCAGGTTCAAAATAAAGCTTTTCGAGGGACTTGAGTGAGTAGCTCGGCAGACCGATTTTGACCCCTTTCGTGACCACTGGATAGAGGTCGACAAGAAGTTCATCGAGGAGTAAACGCATCATGGGCGTCTCGAGCCTGTGCCGTTTGCTCATGGCCTTGAGTCTTGTTCTCTCATAGGGCGCGTAGTGATAGACGTGCAAGCCAGGGTGCTCTTCGTAGCGCTTGGCAATGAGCTCAAGGAAGCTTTCCAGTGCCCTTCTTTCCTCGTCGAATGACTCCGCCCACAGGGGAAGAAAAGAGTAGTCAGTCCCAGAGCCCAATCCTTGGCCCCACATACCAAATAGGTACTCGATGCCAAACCACACCGCGTCATCGCCGTGCGAGAGTGAACCGAGCGGGGATCCCTCGGGGCCAAATTCTTGATAGGTCGGATCACCCTCGAAGTCGAAATAGAGGTCCCCGGGGCTATCGGCAGGCAAATTGTCGATTATGCCGGCCGACAGAACCTCCCATGCGGGCCGTCCACCAGGATTTTCCCGGGTTGCCACCTGGAGCGAAGCCTGCAGGTGTAGGCCTGCGAGCGTATCGAGTCCTATTCCACTGGTCGCCTCTCGCACTTCGTCTCGCGATGCCACAGAGAGTGCCTTCAGGGTCGGAAAGCCCGCCAGAATCAGCTTGTCGCGCTGAGCTTTCCGGATTCCAGAAATCTGGAACAAATCGTCGTGCAGTGCACTTTGCTCCTGGCATGAAGGGCAACCTTTGGTGCCGCAGGGGGAGTAAGTTTCGTCATTCCAAGGCAGTGGTTCGGGGTCCAACGTTCTGGAATGCAACAGGTCAATAACTGCGCCCCTCATCGCTCGGTAAGGCTCCAGTAGCGGCTCAACCTGGTGGATACTGTGAGTACCATCTCCCAGCAGTAAGCGCACAGTAGATGCGGTGGCAACTCCCATTCGGTGTAGCTGGTCAACGTAGGCAGCCAGTTGCAGAAGCGCTTCATCTTTTGCCTTTCGCGCCAGCTTCGAATCCCACACCTCCCATTCGCCCTCTGTCTTCACGATGAAATCGGCGAAACCTTGAAACCGCACGTGCAGGGGAGTGTCGGGAAGTGTGGCCTCAAAGAGGGTCGCTTGAAAAAGTGCATCCGCCCCGGAGGAGAGCGCCTCCACGGTGTGACGAAGTGCGTCCTCAATTCGGGCCAACCAAACAGACGCATCTTGGGGATCAGCTGGCTCATAGGAGAGCTCAACGACCGAAAGCTCTTTCTTCAAAGCCTCTAGCTGTCGCTGCTCATGTTCAAGCCCCAACCTCGCGACTAATTCCATCATCGGGTCAACACTCTCGGGGACGGAGACGTCTTTGCCCAGTTTCTGGTCCGCGATTTGCCCGACTCTCCACGGGCAGGCCGAAAAAGCACTCAGATCACTGGCCGAAATAACCCAGGAACCGTCACCAAGTCGCTGCATGGCAGGAAGCTTAGGGCAGAGCCCTGACGACTAAATCAGGTCGAGCTCGGTGAGCTTCTCGTTCAAGAGTGGATTACTGGGTTCGGTAAGCACTGAGCCGTCGGGGAACACCAAAACCGGGATGTTCGGTCGGCCACTCAAGTCGATAGCTTTTTGCTTGTCTTCGTCGCTCGCGTCGACATCGTGGTAGGTGAAGCCGACGCCGTAGTGCTCCAGAAGCGCTCGTGCTCGCACACAATCGCCACACCATGCGGCGCCATAAAACTCGATAGGGGCGTCGTTATCTGACATTGGGACAACCTTTCCTGGGTGGGAATAGAAGTTAACACTAACGATTCACGACGTTAAGCTCTGACCTTCTAAACTCCTGCTGACGGTGAAATATTCCTCACCACCAAAGGGGGTGTTGCTGTGGTTCACACCACAGGTCCGGGACCATCACTTCGCGAGGGTCCCGACGGGCAAGCCCAGTACCGGCTTCCCGGGGAAAGTAACGATCTCGAATTCCGAATTGAGGCAGACTCTCTCGGTGAACTCGAGGTTCCCGCGTCCGCGTATTGGGGCATTCACACCGCCCGCGCACTGGTCAACTTCCCCATCACCAGGCGAGCCATCTCCAACTATCCCGACCTCATCCGAGCAATCGCTCGCGTCAAGCAGGCTGCCGCGAGAGCTAACCGGGATATAGGGGTCTTGTCGGCTGACAAAGCGGCAATTATTGACCAGGTCTGCGAAGAAATCTGGGGTGGCGCCCTGCACGATGAATTTGTGTTGGGAGCTGTGCAGGGGGGAGCAGGAACCTCCACCAACATGTGTGCCAACGAAGTCATCGCAAACCGCGGACTTGAGCTGATGGGTCACGCAAAAGGTGACTACCAGCACCTTCATCCCATTGATGATGTCAACCGCTCGCAATCCACCAACGACGTGTATCCCACCGCGATAAAGCTGGCCATGGTGCTGGGGGTTCAGCGACTCTTCACCGAGCACGCGCTTCTCACCGATTCGTTTTCCGCCAAGGCCAGCGAATTCCGGCACATCCTCAAAGTGGGCAGAACACAGCTCCAAGACGCTGTGCCGATGACTCTCGGCCAAGAATTCAATGGTTTTGCCACCACGCTTCGTGAAGATCACGATCGCATCAAAGAGACCATTCCATTCCTGTGCGAAACCAATCTCGGGGCAACCGCTATCGGAACGGGAATCACGGCCGATCCGCGCTACCCCGAAGCCGCCCGAGCCCACCTCGCCGAACTCACCGGACTCGATATCAGGACAGCACCCGACCTCATTGAAGCGACCAGTGACGCGGGCGTCTTCATGACCCTTTCGGGGACTCTCAAGAGAGCAGCAGTGAAGCTCTCCAAGATTTGCAATGATTTGCGCTTGCTCTCTAGCGGACCCCAGGCCGGAATTGGCGAGATCAACCTGCCTCCCAGGCAGGCAGGCTCCTCGATCATGCCCGGGAAAGTGAACCCTGTCATCCCCGAGGTGGTGAATCAGGTCGCGTTCGCCATTATCGGCTCTGATGCCACCGTGACGGCTGCTGCCGAAGCGGGCCAGCTTCAGCTCAACGCTTTTGAGCCCATCATCGCTTCCTCCATTCTGCAGTCGGTCGTCTGGCTCACGAACGCCTGTCGAACGCTACGGGTGAACTGTGTCGAGGGCATCACCGCCAATGAGGACCGACTGCACCAACAGGTGGAGGCAAGTGTCGGGGTGGTGACAGCCTTGACTCCCTATATCGGCTACATGAAGGCAGCCGCTATTGCCCACGAGGCGCTTGCCGGAAAAGGGACGGTGCGTGAACTCGTTCTGGCAGCGGGCCTCATGGAGAAGGAGGAACTCGACGCCGTCCTTGCACCGGAGCGTTTAAGTGGCCTGACAGTGCCCACCGGCACCATTTCACTTCCGCCACTGCAAATCGAGGCTGAAGAAGCTGGTTAAGAACCTCGCCGCCCAGGGCGGGGCTTGGCCTCCGGCACGTCTGAGCGGCGAGTAACTTGGTCTCAGCGTGCCAAATCTGGCAGGGGTTGGTCAAGACTGGAATTATTACGGGTTGGTAACGGCTTGACGGGGTATCGAAGGCCGTCATTGTGGGCTAACATGGCTCCTTGTGCCGTGTAACGGCCGCGGAGAGTAGAGCTTCACCACCGGGTGGGCGCCGCGCAGCGAGAACGAAGGAGAGCTGACATGGCTTTAGCGCCAGAAACCAAAAACAGCATCATCGAGGCTTATGCCACCCATCCTGGTGACACCGGCTCTCCCGAGGTCCAGATTGCACTGATGTCGCATCGGATCAACGAGCTGACCGAGCACCTCAAAGAGCACAAGCACGACCACCACTCCAGGCGTGGCCTGCTCCTGATGGTGGGTCGTCGTCGTCGTTTGCTCGGATACCTTCAGGGCATCGACATCGAGCGCTACCGTGCGCTGATCGAGAAGCTTGGGTTGCGCCGCTAAGTAAGGAATTTGCCCGATACCCCGCGCCCATGGTGCGGGGTATCGCTTTTGGATGCCATTCGCGCTACCCTAAAGCGTTGGATGAATCTCATCCGCGATAACTGAATATGGCTCTCTACGGGAGTAGGTGGGTCAGGAGCTGGTCACCGGTGGTGGTCTACTGTCAGCAGACAGTGCACTTCTACTGTTGGCCAGAAACAGGCCCCACACTGTGTGGTAACCCATCCTTCCTGCCTGCCTCGTGGCGCGCCGCCATGTTCCACCACTCGGTGGTTTATGAGTAGATACAGAAGGAGATGTGACCTTAATGGAAGGTCCAGAAATTAAGTTCGCCGAAGCCGTTTTGGATAACGGCAAGTTCGGAAAGCGGACGGTGCGCTTTGAAACAGGGCGTCTTGCCCAGCAGGCTCAGGGAGCGGTTGCTGCATACCTCGATGAGGACACCATGCTGCTTTCTGCCACCAGTGTGTCTAAGAGCCCGAGGGAAGGCTTTGACTTCTTCCCCCTCACCGTCGATGTGGA